>JACQAM010000018.1 GCA_016194975.1 Bacteroidota bacterium | reverse complement strand
GGTTGTGGTTTGATTTCAAAGAGGGATAAAAAACTTTTAACGAAGAGAAAGGAAACAACTATAATGAGTTGTGGTTTGATTTCAAAGAGGGATAAAAAACTTTAACGATTACCCAGAGATTCCAGCGCTTTCCGTTGTGGTTTGATTTCAAAGAGGGATAAAAAACTTTTATTCCCCAATAGACGCCAATGACGAATTAGTTGTGGTTTGATTTCAAAGAGGGATAAAAAACTTTTACTGACGCCATTTTGCAAAATCAGATTCAGTTGTGGTTTGATTTCAAAGAGGGATAAAAAACTTTAGAACACTTACTGAAACAGTCTCCAAAACGTTGTGGTTTGATTTCAAAGAGGGATAAAAAACTTTAGTTGGTAAATCTACCTTCTATTGCACAGCTTCTTACAGCGATTTGAAGCTGAAAAAATTAACGGAGTTTCAAGATTCCCGCCTACACCGAAGTGATTTTCTTCGGGCAGGGATAACCTTGATTCTCCGTTTTTTTATTTTAAAAAAGTTCTAATTGCTGTGGCGCTGGGCCAAGCGGTTTTTCCTTAGCGCCCCAGTAATTTACAATGTCCCCGTATTGCTTATCGGTAATCATGAGAATACTCACCTGGCCTTTTTCAGGAATGACTCTGTTCACGCGCTTCTGATGAACGTCTGCATTCTCCCCGCTCGGGCAGTGGCGTATGTACACGCTGAACTGCATCATCGTAAATCCGTCACGCATAATATCTTTCCGGAAACGCGCCGCCGCTTTCATTTCCTTTTTTGTTCCAACCGGAAGATCGAAGAATACAAACAACCACATAATTCTATACGCATTGAGCCGGGTGTGATCATCACTTTTCATAGAAAAAAAATCAACCCAGTGTGGGATATGCCAATTGTTTTTCGTTACCCTCAAAACATTTTACAAGAGATGCCGTTGTGTGAGAAAGCGCGACAAGCAACGGGCTGTTTTCTCCATTCATTTTCACATCGCACGAGAGAACAGAAAGCAGTTCGGATTTTCTCTCTTTATTCAGGTTATGGTAATCATCAGAGTTGTGTTTCTGTTTCCATACAACTTTATCCACAAACGGGCGATAAGGTTCCATGATATCATCGGCAAGGCAATAATGATTGTATTTGCTGTGATGATGAATCCCCAGCGTGGGCAGGAGCCCGCTCCCGCATAAGGCACGCGCAACTGCAGCGCGCAGAATGGCGTAACCATAATTCAGCGACGGATTGGGCGGCATGCCTTCGCGCTCGCGCGTAAAATTTTCTCCAAACAATTTGTTCCAGTATTTTCTTGCGGCCTGCGCTTCTTCATTGGTAGTGTCGCCGCTTTTTACTTGTGTAGCGATTCTCATTAATGCTTCGCCTGCCCCTTCCTTTTCGGGGTCATCTTTTCCAATATGTTTTAATAACGCCGCCTGGTTCCTGATCTTCGTTTTTACTGTCTGCTGCCACAGTTGTTTTTTCATTGGTTCACTTGCAGAAATCTGTGCGCGGAATTTTTCGTTCTGTACAATGTTGGTGTCGAGGTGGAACATCATGCTCGCGGGGTGATGTTTTTCGTCGCAGATTATTACCGCCACATTATTTTCCGCAAGCATCGAGAAAACACTTTGCGTAATGGTGATCTCGCGGTTGTCGAGTACTACAAATCCCAAATCTTCAATAGGTGCAGTCTTTATTTCACCGCTTTTTTTGTCGGTGATCTCCAGTTGCGCAAGCCGGATGTTCAGATGGAATGGGTTGCTGAAGAAGAGGGTTCGTTTGAGCATGGATCAAATTGATTAGAGGAGAAAACGAATTCCCTTATTTCTTTGCTCATACCGTTCAATTTCCTGTTTCATATAGTTGATATGCTGCTCAGTCATAAATTTCCTGAAAATATCAGGATCATCAGCCCGCCTCGCATCATTCAACACCTTTATATAAGTTGATTTGTCTTCAAGAAATACGATGGAAAGTGGTTTATGATGGAACGCCTGGATAAAATTCATCAGCAGGCGCGATGTTCTTCCGTTTCCGTCGAACCAGGGATGAATGCTCACGAGATAAAAATGGGCATCAAAGGAAAGGCCATAAATTTCTTTGGTCGTTTTTGCGGTTGTTATTTTGCTTTGAATTTTTTCGCAGAGCTCTGCCGCCATGCCTGTCACTTTATCATAATTCACAAAATAAGTTGTTCCGGCGGTAACATTCCCAAGGCGGAAATCGCCTTTTGTGTCATCGCATATTCCAAGCAGCGTGTTTCTAACCTGTCCAGTATTTTTATTTACCCGTGCGTTTATTTGTTTTAAAAATTCAGGAGTGACAGCCGTTTTGTTTTTTGCATTCTCAAGCACAAAGAGCAGTGCATGGTAATGATCTTTCACCATTTCATGTTCGCTCATCGATTTGCCCTTTGCCGTAATCCCTTCGGTAATGAGCAAAGCGGTTTCTTCAAACGTAAGTGTACTGCCCTCAATGGCGCTGCTGTGATGCACAATGGCAATCCTGTTGAATTGCTCGAAATCAAGCACACTGCTTAGTCCGCGCGATTCAAATTTTTCAATCCATTTATTTAGTTCTTGCCAGTGCATAGTGCAAAGTTAATTTGTTTGATGGTTGCTAAAGAAGAGGGGGCGTTTGAGCATGGGGTTTTAAGGGTTGAATTTTTCCAGTGACAGTAACTTTTACTTTGATAGGATTGAAAGTCACCCACCCGGTTTTTCCATCACCAAAATTTCTGATTTGAATATATTTTTCGTCTTCAAGAGATGCTGATGAATGAAACCGGAACCAATAATCACCAGAGGTTATTTTCTGTACCCTATAAAGATTTTGATTTAAAATTGAGAAATTAGTTTTGTTATTCTCAAGCGCTTCATTGGAAAGGTTCAATAAAACCAAATCATTTATTTGAAGAGTGGCCACTATTTTTTTGCCATTTTCAGGAAGCTTAAAGATGAGTTCTCCTTGATTTTTTCTTTCTGCGGCAACCCAGAAGGATATTATTTCCTCATCCAGAGTTCCATCAGCTTTTTTGTATATGAGTACAGCATAGTTGTTTTTTGGATTAACGTGCTGATTAATCGTTTTCAACTTTGCAGGGTTACCAATGTTTTCCTTTATCCGAACTTTTTTTACCGGAACCGGATCTCCGTTTCTATTGGGTAAATGGACAGGTTTATCAAACGCCTGTTTGAATTTATCCTTCTCTTCTTTTGTTTTCGTAATAGGCTTGCCATTTTTAGAATCTATTTGCAATCCTCTTTCTTTCAAGCGCTGATAAACCAAAGACCGTACTTTATCATCAACAATTTTGGGTATTGCCGCCTCTGTCAATCGTTCAAGAGACTTTCTTGTATGAAAAGATTCTTCACCCGTTTTATCTTTTCTCAGGCCATAAATCGTTGCTTCATGCAAAGAACCTCTTGCAGCAATACCTTTATTTGAAAATTTCTTCGTCCCCTTTTTTACTTTAAAACTGCGTGAAGCCAGAACGCGATTTGATTTTTTATGAGAAACCAGAATAGCTTGAATGGATTTTTCTGCATCTGATCTGAATCCTTCCCATGGCATCGGAAAATCCTTCAACGCGTGATGTCGGTCATACCTGTTCCATTTGGAAATTTCTTGGAGGTGAATCTGCTTGAAACAAGCCATAACCAAAGCATCAACAGCATGGTGGCGATGATCTTCTCTGTTTTTGGTTTCCCCTTCTAAATTTAAAATTGTGTTCAACCCCCATTTGTCGCGCAGGTTGGCGGTCATCTGCCCTGGAGCAACTTTCACATTGTCACAAATCTTCATCAAGTAGGATTTTGCCTCTTTACTTATGTAGCGCGTATCATTCAGTTGTCGTGCAATAAAATCCTCATCAAATTTCTCTGCTACAAATCGTTTAAATTTTTCATATCGACCTGGAAATTCTTTGGTTGTATAAAAAAGTTTCAAAGCTCGGGACTTTGCTTCTTCCCATTTCTCTTCACCCTTTTTCATAAAGTATTCAAAGGGAGTTCTTTCACTTTTTTCAATGTTGATTTTCGAAAAACAAAGTGTCTTGTTCAGGAAGCTGTCGTCCAGTGAACGACTCCATGGCAAGATGTGTTCAATTTGCACATCACCGGAAAACAATTGTTCAATCCTGATTTCATCTCCTGTATATGGGCAAGTGTGCTGACATTCTTCCCACAACTTATATTTCAAAATATTGTCGCGACTGATGATTTGGTTATGCTCTCTTAGCCGTTTTACGAAATCGTCATTTTGCCGTTCCAGTCTTTTTTGTTCCAGTCTTATTTTATTTCTTTTATCCTTTGTGATTTTCAAATCTCTGGCGAGTTCAATTTTTATTTCATCAAGTCTGCCATACTCCTCAATAATCGCATTGGTCAGTTTTCTCAACTCAAACAATGCTGTTGATACAATCGGGTTTCTGAGATTCGCAATCTCTTTGTCGGCTTCTTTACTTACAGGCAATTTGGGAATGACATCAATTTTATTGATGGACGAACTGTGATGATAAAGCTTTTCCAATTGCTCGTCTGTCAACGCAAATTCAGCCTTTAAGAATTTCTTGAGATCGTCAATATATCCACCCTTGTTTTTTGCTCTTACAATTTCAGGGATATTGGTAATAATAAAATCCCTGTTTTTGTCTCCAAGCTTTTCCCACTCTGTTCCGAATGCATTTTTTATTCCCCCAAGAGTTGTTCCTATATCATAGGTAAAACCCATTTTCAGAAATGGAAGAATATTTATTATTGCTTTCCGGCTTAAGCTCGCATACCCATCTACAAGATTGAATTTGCTGATCTTAATTGCCCTTTCTTCGTCAAATCCCCAATTTTTCATTGCATATTCTTTCAATTTATCTCTATCATCAAAGTAGTAAAGCACATGCCAGATATCCTCCTGCTTTTTTTCAGAAAACCCAAACCACGCTGAACCGAAGAATTTTTTGTTCGCCAAATTGCTTATTGTCCAGGATCCGGGACATTTGTCATCGTCTTCATAATTGAAATTAGCATTTACCTTTTCGAGCTTTTTTCTAATGTCCTTAAAGGGCGGTTTGTCTTTAGATAGGAGAATTCCGAGAACAACTTCTCTTTCTTCCGCATTCAATTTATTCCCATCACACTCTATCGTATTGATGAACTGATGGGATCGGAATAGTTCGAACGGAATTGCACTTACAGGGCATTTGGTTTTTTTTGGTTCGAACGTGCATTTTCCAACAAGAAATTTTTGAGTTCGAAGAGGACGTTGAAAAAAGAGGATGCCATCTTTCTTGTATCCATCTTTTTTCCTTCCGCCAAATAATTCTTTTAACTCATCTGATAGATTAGGGTTGAATTTCTTTTGCGATTCCCAGATTTTTTCAAATTCATTTATATACATCTGCCGCGTTGTATAGCGATTTCTTATTCTCGGCTTGCCATCGACATAGCTGCGTTTAATCTCCGCAGTACTTTCATTTGGTAAAATAGAATAGAGATAACTGCCCAGTGTTTTTTCTCCTATATGTTTTTGCGTTTCAGTAATGCCGGTCTTTCCGACTTTTTCATCCCCGTCATAAATTGCCCCTTCTTCCTTACTGTCCGTGCCAGCACTACGGCTGTTGCTCAAAAATCCTCTGTGTTGGGCAATCTGATAAAAAATTCTTCCCAGCTGAAATAACGAAATATTGTCATTCAATGCTTTTTCTCTAAGCAAATATGGATTTTCTTTGAGCCATTCATGGAATTCATTTGTACCAGGGAAATCGCCAGTCTTGTACCAACGTTTTATCTGTTCATCATTTAACGGACACATTTTATGATTAACCAATTCTTTCAACAAAGACCTCTTACGCAGTTTTCTTCTGAAGATTTGTCTTCGGACTTGTCTGAACACCCTTCGCGCAGAATTTTTGGATTGTTCATTTTGTCCTTCTCCTAAATTGTCAACTCCCTCCGGAAAAATCCGAACTCCCGTTCCTAATATTTTCTTTCCGTCTTCCACCACCGCCCATCCTATAGAATTTGTCCCCAAATCCAATCCAAGTATCTTTGTCATAACTTTTGTTTTTTAAGATTTATTGAAGAAAGTTAAAAATATTTATACATTAGCTCCAAGAAATTAAATGAGATTTATCCCTCTTTGAATTTCTTATCACAATAAGGCTATATGCCGAAGGTGTTAAACCTTGAGTCCCGCTTCGGTGGGACTTATTTTTTGTTGCATTCTTTTTCATTTCAAATCCACTCTCAAATCTTAACTTTGAATCCGGCAGGTATCTTCATCACAGTGAGAATGACGGATGGAAAGACGATAATCAGTCCTTCGGAAAAAAATATTGGTTTTTACCATTGATGAAAAACTATCGGCACGCAATTCATGTGCTTGAAGTGAGAAAGCAAAGTGTGGAAGAATTGAAGAAGATGTTGTTCTGAAATTTTTTCAGAATTTGAAATTCACGCCGATAGTCAGGTACGAAATTCCATAACCGAGTTCTGCGAATGCTCCGATTTTATCCGTGAACCGGTAACGTGCGCCGGCGTAGGCAGAAAAAACTGCACCGCCATAAGTAATGGAACCGTAGTAACCGACATGGCCTGGGCAGGTAGAAGTGGTGGTATAGCGGTAGTGCGCATAATCGTAACCGAGCATAATTCCGCCGTAGGCATCCAGTTTATCCATCTTTATGAATTGCGCAAAATGATAAGCGCCGCGGATTCCATAAATATCATAGTGCCACTTGTAAGTGTCGGTGTAATACTGGCCATTCCCGTTTCCGTTTCCACAATTTTCCCATGCCGAATAAATATAAGATGCTCCGGTAACGCCGAGATATCCTCCCACACTTATAGCACCGGTGATCCCATAGTCAAACGAAAAACTGATCGGAGGTAACAAATGTGTCCCGCCACCGCGGACAATGTTATTTCCTATTCCTATTCCGAGATTGATATCTTTTTGCCCTTTCAAAAATGATTGCGCTTCCATAGTGGGGGAAACGGCAATCGCAAGAAGAAAAATGAATTTACGGGAGAACGTTTTCATTTGGTTGAATTTATTTTTCAGGAATGTGTTTCTTCAGGATATTTCATCAATGTACTGGTTTCATTTTTCCTTTGTGTCTTCGTGCCTTTGTGGCAAAATGATTAGCCGCTAAGAAACAAACATTCACAGTAGAATATTTAAGTTGAATTACTCCCGGTATTTATGGGTATACGAATTCATGAGTTCAAAGGTTTGTTTTGTTGATGTAAAGATTCTATTTGCAAATTCTCCATTATTTTGATCCTGTTTTATGCGAAAACAAAACACGTGCACCCTCCCTTTTTTCGTAATTTTATCTCCCGCAAAAGCAGCTACTTTTTAGATATGACCCACAGTCCCACCATACAGGAATTAATTATCCACGAAGATCAACCCGTGAAAGCGGCGCTGAAGATCATCGACACAAATGCACAGGGAACCTGTTTTGCTGTGAATGCTTCCGGAAAATTAGTGGGCGTACTCACTGATGGCGATATCCGCCGTGCACTTATCTCAGGAAAAAATCTCGATTGCAAAGTGAAGGACGTGATGCAAACGAAATTCACTTCACTTCCGGTAACAACTCCCATCGATCAGATACAGGCGAAGATCAGCGGGCGCATCCGCCACATTCCGCTCGTAGATGAAAATAATATTCCTGTTGACTACGCAAGTTTTTCGCGTGCGCATCGCATACCTGTGATGACGCCACAGCTTAGCGGAAATGAATTGAAATATGTTACTGAATGTGTGACCACAGGATGGATCAGTTCGCAAGGTGCATTTGTAAAACGGTTTGAAAAAGAATTTTCAGAGTATTGTAAAATTCCTTTCGGTATTGCTGTGAGTAATGGAACAGTTGCAATTCATCTTGCTCTCGAAGCGCTGGGAATAGGAGAGGGCGATGAAGTGATCGTTCCCGATCTCACTTTCGCCGCTTCCATCAATGGAATTATTTATACGGGAGCAACTCCTGTAATTGCCGATGTGGATCGCGACACGTGGACGCTTTCTCCTTCTGAAGTTGAAAAACTGATCACGCCGAAAACAAAAGCGATCATGCCCGTTCATCTTTACGGCCATCCCTGTCACATGGATGAACTGATGACGATCGCGAAAAAAAATAATTTGCTCGTTATTGAAGATTGCGCCGAAGCGCTCGGGACTCTTTACAAAGGAAAACATGTAGGAACTTTCGGCAATGCAGCAACATTTTCTTTTTTCGGAAACAAAACGATCACCACCGGAGAAGGTGGAATGGTCTTGTTCAATGATGAATCTATTGCCAATAAAGCAACAGTGTTGCGCGATCACGGCATGTCGAAAACAAAACGTTATTGGCACGAGTACGTTGGATTCAATTATCGCATGACGAATATCCAGGCGGCAATTGGTGTTGCGCAATTGGAACGGTTGAATGAATTTGTGAATGCAAAAAGAAAAATGGCCACGATCTACAATGGAGGGTTGAAAGATCACAGCATCACGTTGCCTCCAGAAAAAGAGTGGGCGTTCAACGGTTATTGGTTATATACCTGTATCATCGATCCGAAGAATGGTGTGACGCGCGATGAATTGATCGAAAAATTAATGAAGAACGGCGTGGAAACACGCCCGGTGTTTTATCCGCTGCATGAAATGCCGCCGTATGTGAAGTACGTTCGTTCAGGACAATCTTTTCCTGTTACTGAAAATATTTCGCGCAACGGAATAAGTTTACCTTCTTCTGTCGCAATTACCAATGAAGAACAGAAGAGTATTCTCCAGGCGTTCAACGCTATTTACAATACGCGCAAACTGAATGTCACGTCCTAAAGTTCTCTTTCTTATTCCCGCGCGCGGGGGAAGCAAAGGCCTTCCGAAAAAAAACATCCGGGTTATGAACGGTCAGCCGCTCATTCACTGGACCATTCGTACTGCTCTCGAAGCAGCAAAGCAGGTGGAAGGAAGTGTTGTCGTTTCTACCGATGATAACGAGATCGCGGAAGTTTCCATGCGCTCGGGCGCGGGAATTCCTTTCATGCGCCCTGCCGAACTCGCGCTCGATACTTCTACTTCTATGGAAGTTGTTATGCATGCATTGGATTATTTCGGAACACAGGCAATGCATTTCGATTATCTCTGTATGCTTGAAGCTACATCGCCGCAGCGTGATGTGAATGATGTTTTGTCGGCGCTCACTTTGCTGCAAAGAACGGAAGGAGCGGAGAGTATTGTCGGTGTTTCAAAAAGTGAGAGTGGCCATCCTGTATTTCTTGCACGCATGAACAAGGAGAATTTTATCCAGCCATACGAAGGAGAAAAATTTATTTTCAAACGCAGGCAGGATATCGACGACGTATTTTTCTTCGAAGGAAGTCTTTACATCTCGAAAGTTCCATCGTTACAGAAAAGAAAAACTTTTTACCACGAGAAAACACTGGGCTATGAAATGCCGAAATGGAAATCATTCGAAGTAGATGATAGGATCGACTTTATGATCATCGAACGATTGATGAAAGCGAAAGAGAACGGAGAATTGGAATAAGTTATGGCGGTGAAAAGAAAATCTCTCCTCTTTCTTAAGAAGGAAATTCGCCAGCTGATAGAGGCGGGTCGGGAGAATGTTTATCGGAAGATCAACGTGGAGATCCTGATCACCTACTGGAATATCGGAAAGCTCATCGTGGAATTCGAACAACAGGGAAAAAGCAGGGCGGAATACGGAAGGGAATTGATCCTTGAATTATCCCGATCATTGACAAAGGATCTTGGAAAAGGTTTTTCCCGTTCCAATATCCAGATGATGCGTGGATTTTACACCACATTCGATCTTCATGAAAATCAAATTCGCCAGACAGTGTCTGGCAAATCTCAAATTCGCCAGACAGTGTCTGGCAAATCTTCTTCCGCCATATTCAAGGGAAAAGTTAGAGTGTCGCCGCTGCTGAGCTGGTCTCATTATGGAGAACTTCTCCAATGCAGCAATATTCTCGCTATAGGATTTTACCTGCAACTTGCGATCCGTGAGAATTGGTCTGTTCGCGACTTAAAACGGCAGATCGATTCTTCTCTTTTTGAAAGGATAGCATTAAGTAAAAATCCGAAAGCGGTTTTAAAACTGGCGCATATCGGTCCGAAGTACAATTCGGCGGAAGATATTGTTCGTGATCCATACGTTCTCGAATTTCTGAAAATACCGGAGGATGGTAAGTACACGGAATCGCACCTTGAAAAAAGGATCATTGCAAATCTTCAGAAATTCATTCTTGAATTGGGAAAAGGATTTGCTTTTGTCGGCAGGCAATATCGTATCACCATCGCGAATGTTCATCACTATGTCGATCTGGTATTTTATCATACCAAATTGAAGTGTTACGTGTTGATCGATCTTAAAGCGAAGGCCGTTAATCACCGGGATGTCGGACAGATGAATCTTTACCTCAATTATTTCGATATAGAGAAAAATGCAAAGACGGATAATCCACCGATCGGGATCATACTTTCACAGGATAAGGACGACATCAATGTAGAATATGCGATCAGGGGAATAACAAACAAAATATTTGTTTCGAAATACCAGCTCTATCTTCCCGACAAGAAAATACTTCGGGCAAAAGTGAGAGAGATGCTGGATAAAACCTAATTTCAACAAGCGAATATGCCAGCGATCCAACCATTACCAATAATGTACGCCCTTCTGGGGCTCGTTGTATTGTCCTTCGTCGCGCCCGGTTTTGTAGTTGGTTATTTCGTTGGGCGGAGATCATAAAGGAGAAATTAGAAACATAAATTCCAGAATGAGTTACTCAGACAGACTTCACAATGTAATTCCCGGTGGCGCGCACACGTACAGCCGTGGTGATGATCAGTATCCGTCGAATGCGCCGCAGATCCTCGCGCGCGGAAAAGGCGCGTATGTGTGGGATGCGGAAGGAAATAAATTTCTCGATTACGGAATGGGTTTGCGCGCTGTGACTGTCGGATATGACATTGATGAAATTTCTGAAGCCGGAATTGCAGAAATAAAAAAAGGAAATAATCTCACGCGCGCTTCACTGACGGAACTGAATGCGGCTGAATTAATGGTGAGTCTTTTTCCGTGGGCACAGATGGTGAAGTTTGCAAAAAACGGATCGACAGTAACAACTGCCGCCATAAAATTATCGCGCGCATACACCGGAAGAAAATATGTGGCTATGTGTGCCGACCATCCTTTTTTCACTTATGATGATTGGTTCATTGGTACAACTCCTATGGATATGGGAATTCCGCAGGAGAAAAAAACATTCAGCTTACGTTTCCAGTACAATAATATTTCATCGCTCGAAAAATTATTTGCGGAACATCCCGGCGAGATCGCCGCAGTGATTCTTGAACCGGCAACTTTTATTTCCCCGTGCGAGGGTGATTCAAAAATTGTGATGGATAATAAAGGTTGCCCCGACAAAACAAAAAGTTTTCTGCACCAGGTAAAAGATTTGTGCGCAAAGAACGGAACGGTTTTCATTCTTGATGAAATGATCACGGGATTTCGATGGGACCTTCGTGGTGCCATGAAAGTTTACGACATAGAACCCGATCTCGCCACATTCGGAAAAGGAATGGCAAATGGTTTTGCATTGTCGGCGCTCATTGGGAAAAAAGAAATTATGGATCTCGGCGGAATCCGGAAAGAAGGAGCTGAACGGGTTTTTCTTATTTCCACCACGCACGGTTCAGAAATGTCCGGCTTCGGTGCCTTCATAAAAACAATTGAATATTACCAGCAGCATAAAGTGACGGATCAGCTCTGGAGTTTCGGAAGAAAATTAGTGACAGGGATGAATGACATTGCAAAAGGGATCGGGATCGGAAAGAATTTTTCATTGGAGGGATTCGCCTGCATGCCGTATTATTTTACGCGCGATCAGGAAGGAAAAATTTCTTTGCCGCTCCGGACTTTATTCGCCCAGGAAATGATAAAGAATAATATTCTCATTCCGTGGATCGCACAATCTTATTCACATGGCGATGGCGAATTGGAACTCACCTTCCGTGCAACAGAAAAAGCATTGAAAGTTTGCAAATCCGCATTGAACGACGGAATAGAAAAATATCTCGTCGGCCCGGCGATCAAACCGGTTTTCAGAAAATATAATTGATCCGCGCTAATTCGTGCTAACCCGTGGCAAAAAAAAACAACTATATCAACGCTCTTCAGAAAAGTAAAAAGGAAACTGCTGCTTATTATAAAAAGTCGTTGGTGAAAACCGAGCAGCAGAAATTTCTCGAAAAACTTTTGAAAGAGTCGGGACAAAAAATTTCTTCCATTGCCGATATCGCCTGCGGGGGCGGAACACTCGCCCATCACTTGCGCGCAATGTACCCGCACGCGGAATTCACACTTTCCGATTTCAATGATGATGCATTGCGTATTGCAAAAAAACTCAACGGAAATAAATGCAATTATGTGAAAGCGGATATTTATGATCTGAAAAAAATAAAAAATAATTCCTTCGATCTCGTTTGTTGCTGGCAAACATTATCGTGGCTCGATGAACCGGGAAAAGCTGTGAAAGAATTGTTGCGCATTACGAAACCCGGCGGAAAAATATTTGCAAGTTCACTCTTCAATCGTCGTCACAACGTCGACATCTGGGCGAAGATCCATGATCACACGCGTCCCGAAGGAAAAGAAGGCATGATGTATTCTTACAATACGTATTGCGTGGAAACTGTAAACGAATGGATAGGCGAGAGTGCGAATTATTTTATCCTTCACGATTTCGTTCCTGAAATAGATTTTAAATTCAATGGAAAAGGAATTGGTACATTTACCGTCAACAGTGAAAAAGGGCGCCTGCAGATCTCGGCGGGCTACCTGATGAACTGGGCGATACTCGAAATTCAAAAAAAATGAGTAATGCACTGAATGGAAAAGTTGTAGTAGTGACCGGTGGAGCCGGTTTGCTGGGCCGTGTTTTCTGCGAAGCAATTTGTGAAGCCGGCGCTACAGTCATTGTTGCTGAAAAAAGTGAGAAGGAAGGAAAATCGGTTGCGGAAACGCTGCATAAGAAATATGAAGGCCGCGCCATTTTCATCCAGACCGATATTACTTCTGATGCTTCGCTGCAGGCGCTCATCGAGTCGGTGCACAATGAATTCGGTTACATAGACGCGCTCGTGAACACGGCGTACCCGCGCAACAAGCATTACGGGCGCGTGTTCGAAGAAGTTACTTATCATGATTTTGTGGAGAATGTGGGATTGCATGTGGGCGGATATTTTCTGGCATCGCAAAGATTCCTCAGTTATTTTTCCGAACGCAAACAGGGAAACATCATCAACCTCGCTTCTGTTTACGGAGTGATCGCGCCGCGATTTGAAATTTATGAAGGAAGTGATTTTACAATGCCGGTAGAATATGCGGTGATAAAATCAGGAATCATTCATCTCACAAAATACATCACACGATATTTCAAAGGGAAAAATATCCGCTGCAACTGCATTTCCCCGGGAGGAATTCTGAATAATCATTCTGAAAATTTTGTAGATCGGTACCGCAGTTATTCCACTACAAAAGGAATGCTCGATGCAAAAGATCTGTGCGGCACAGTTGTCTTTCTTCTTTCCGATGCATCAGCGATGATCAACGGTCAGAATTTAGTGGTGGATGATGGGTGGAGTTTGTAGGTGGGAGTTTGGGAGGGAGGAGATGGGAGAGAAAAGTGTGATGGCCATTGCCATCCCGAATTTATTCGGAAGAAGTAATTTTGCTGTGTGTTTTTTCTCCGAACTCCGAACTAATAAGCAGTGCATTTTTCGGCGAGGACTTCGTCGAGGAGGGGTTTTATTTCCACAAAAAGATTTTTGTATTGAGGCGGAGCGTTTTCAATGTAATGACTGAAAAATTCTGTTGAGTACCAGAATTTGATATTCAATCCGTCATACAACTGCGATAAGTAAAAACATCCGGATGAAAAAAGACAGAAAACGTGTTCAGTATTTTTGGCCCATTTGGAAAAAAGTACTTCGGCGCTTGCACTGCTCAGTTTTTCATTTCCAAGTACGCTGAATTCAAGACTAAGTTTCCGGAAATAATCTTCTGTCCGCACCAAGGAATGTTTTGAGTGCATCGGGTGCAACTTAAGAATGAAATGATATTTTTCCGGGGTATTCACTTTAGTGAGTATGTGATCGATGTATGCGGTCCAGAATTCTTCTCTCACTTCATACATATCAACGGCTTCGAGTAAAATATAGATGACCGGCTTTTCCGGAATATGAAGTTTATCCAATTCCAGAGTTTTAGTGTGAATATTAAAAAGCCCGGCAGCAATTACTGGAAATTCATTGATGCCGGGAATCGGAATTGCTTTCAGATCTGTTCTTCCAGTTTTCAGGAGGTATTGCGAATAAGGTTTTGAGAACACGGCAAAGAAATCTCCCTTAGGAATTTCTTTTTCGAGGAAATAATAATAGTCACCGATCCCGTGCTCCATATAATGAATAGCAGCATTGGGGAATAATTGCACTAATGGCCGGTTAAGATAAGTTTGAGTCATAAGAAATAACTCACACGAACAATTAACATTCTTTGTCCATTTTGAAAAAACAGATGACAATATCGCACGGTAATTTCCGTCTCTTTTTCCGAGATATTTATCGAGTGACTTATCATAAAATGGTTTAATGATCGGAAGCGACTTCACTTTTCTGGTAATGCGTTTCCTGAGGTCAGGTTTAAAGTCATGCTGTTCATCTACACTTTCAGAAAGATCTTCGAAGTGATCCCATTTGTGGAGACTTGCTGTTTCTTTAATAAGAGTAATGAGTTCTCTGCGGCGGATGCCCGTATCGATAATGAGAATGTCAACATCATCCGTTTTTTTGGTCTTACGCGCGAGAATCGTCATATAAATTGTACTTATATGCGAGGTAGTGACGAAAACACGAAGGTTAACCGAATTCATCTAATTTTGGAATCTCATAAAAGTAATTAAACAAGTTCAGAGTTGGGAACCATACAACGCCAGGGAATTATCAATACCGTCATCATTTACGTTGGCGTGCTTCTGGGATTCCTTAACACGATAATTATTCAGCCACATTTTCTTACTCCCGATGAAGTGGGTCTCGCCAGGATCATGATCTCATTCGGAGGATTCCTTACACCTTTTCTCCTGTTGGGATCTGCAAGTATGTGCGTTCGATTTTTTCCTGCATTCAAGGATCGCGATAAAAAACACCACGGATTTTTTGGTTTCACACTTCTCATTACAATTGCAGGACTTGCAGCAGGAGGAGTAATAATTTTTTTATTACGCGATTGGATCAAGGCAAAATACATTTTTGAATCACCATTATTCGTTCAGTATTTTTTCTGGGCTTTCCCTATTGCGATTGTTATGACGCTTGGTATTGCAGTGAACGCTTATTGCAATAGTTTACTCAAGACCACATTCCCGTCTTTCATGAATGATGTTTGGGTGAGAGCGTTGCTCATTTTTGCCACTTTATTTTATTCTTTCAGGATCATTTCGCTCGATTTTTTTATTGTCACAATTTTCATCACGTACCTTACTCAATTTCTATTGGTAACTTTTTATGTTTTCTTAATTGACAAGCCAGGATTAATAATAGACTGGAATTTTGTCAGACAAATAGGGGTTAAAAAAATATTCAGCTATTCGTTTCTTCTTACTATCACTGCTTTGTCCTCCCTGAGTTTGAAATTTCTCGACACAGTTATGATCGGATCTTATCTTCCATTAAAATTCGTCGGGATTTATTCCATTGGCGCTTTTATTGCGCAGTTTATTGAAACTCCTTTGTATTCGCTTGAACGTGTAGCCGGAATAAAAATTTCTCATTCCTTCGAAGCAGGTAATATGGAGGAGATAAAAACTATCTATTATAAATCAGTGAAATATCTTTTCCTTATCGGAGGATTTCTCGTTGCAATGATTGTAACTAATATTCATGATTTTCTTCGACTTCTTCCGGTTGATTATCGCGATGCCGCCGGTGTTACAATTATTATGAGCATAGGTTCCATGGTGAATATGGCCACTGGTGTGAATAATCCAATCCTGAACAATTCTTCAAAATACAAGTGGGGTGTGATCTTTTTATGCATACTTCTTGTTGTTTCAGTTGTGCTTAATTTTATTTTCATTCCCAGATTCGGCATAAGAGGTGCCGCAATTGCCACTGGAACAGCAAGCGTGCTTTATAATTTTGCAAAATATATTTTTATCCGGAGAAATTTCAGAATGCAACCTTACGATCGCAACACAGTGAAAACGATTTTTATAATTTCCATAGCAGTACTTGCAGGATTTTTTATTCCCGTTCCCTATAACGTTTGGATGGCTCTGGCAATTCGTGGTATGGTTGTGACAATTCTTTATCTCGCATTGACAAGGATAATGAATATTGTTCCGGAATATCATGATCTTCCTTCGAAATTATTACGGAGGAAATAAACGGAAGTTCAGTTAAAAACTGATCGTTGAATAATCGTAATTTCGCTTCTCTTATGAAATTGGAAAACCACACCATTTATCAGGAACTTCTTCATCTGAATATTGTAAGTCCCGATTCTATTAAACCTTTTTATCCAAAGGTTCGTGATCGAGATGATGTCGGTGTTTTAAGATGTGAAAAGTCCGGCGTTATTTTTCTTAACAGGACAGATCATGTAGCATCAACTTATTATTCTGAAAAGGAAGGAACATCTTACTGGAGTAGCGAGGACAGGAATGCCGGATTGAAGGAAACTGCGGAGGATGATAAGCGTCGTGCAAAACAAATTGAGGAATTTGTAAAGGGAAAAGTTTATGCAGATGTTGGTGCAGGGCTTGGCGGGATACTGGATTTAATGAAACCATTTGCGAAGGAAATTCTTGCTGTTGAACCGCAGCGCGATATTCGTGAAAATTTAAAGCATCTTGGTTACAATGTTCTCGCCTCCATTGATGAAATTGCTTCTTCAGAAAAAAAAGTTGACTTCATAACACTTTTCCATGTTTTCGAACACATCACTGATCCTCTTGCATCTTTGAAACAATTAAATAAAGCATTGGCTCCTCGCGGAAAAATTTTCATTGAAGTTCCACATGCGGGAGATGTATTGATCACTACCTACAATCTCGATTCATTTAAAAAATTTACCTTCTGGAGCGAACATCTTATTCTCCATACAAAAAAAAGTTTGCATAAATATCTTGAAGCAGCAGGATTCAAAAATATTTCTGTGAAAGGATTCCAGCGTTACCCGCTTACCAATCATCTCCTGTGGCTGCGTGATGGGAAACCTGGAGGACAGAATTTCTACAGACAATTAAGAGAAGAAAATTCTGAAAAAGCCTACGCGGAAATGCTGGACAGGAATAATCTCAGCGATACTATCATTGCTATCGCGGAGAAGTAATTCCGACGCCAAAGATTGCGAGAGTCTTATTTCTTTTTTTTACTTTAGTAAAGAGTTTAACCCTTTTGAAAATGAAAAAGATTTTAACGACTGCTCTTTTTGCGGCGGTATCCGGCTTAGCGTTCAGCCAGGCTTTTACTATGGTCAATACCTTCGCGGGAACTGGTACACCCGGTCTTGTCAACGGTTCACTTTCTACTGCGGAATTCAACGGGCTTTACAGTTTATGTTGCGATTTTTCCACTGGCGACCTTTATGTTTCGGATGCAATGAACAGTACGGTAAGAAAAATTTCAGGTGGGAATGTTACAACTCTTGCAGGCAGCGGATCCATTGGTGATGTGGATGCTCAGGGAACAAGCGCACAATTTTATTATACGTCTGGTTTATGTTTTGCAAATGGATATGTGTATGTTTCTGATAACGGAAATAAAAAAAAAAAAAAAATTGATGCATCAGGAAATGTAACAACAGTTGCAGGCAGCACGATCGGTTACCTTGATGGGCCTGTTGCTTCCGCACAATTCAATAATCCAACAGACGTAAAAGTTGCTTCGAACGGAGATATTTACGTTGCAGATTATGGCAATAATTGCATCAGGAAAATTTCCGGGGGAATGGTGACAACTTATGCCGGCGTGGCCGGGGGTGGTGGAGACCAGATCGGTCCTGCTTCATCGGCACTATTTAATCGACCAAGTGCAATTTGTTTCAATCTTTCCGGGACTGATCTTTACGTTGCAGACCAGGTGAATAATAAAGTGAAAGTTATTTCTAGCGGAATGGTGAGCCTGCTTGCAGGTTCAGGTACTCCTGGAAATGTAAATGGAACCGGAGCAGCGGCACAATTCAATCATCCTTCTTACATCGTTCTCGATCTTTATGGAAATCCAATGGTAAGCGAATGGATCAACAATGACATCAGGAGAATTACTCCTGCAGGCGTTGTTACAAGTTTGGCCGGAAGCGGAACGGCTGGATATGTAAATGGCCCGGTTTCTACTGCCGAATTTAATTCTCCTTATGGAATTTGTGTTGACAATTTAGGAACCATTTATGTTGGCGATAAGCTGAATAATGTTGTGCGTAATCTTTTTAAAGGTGACGTTGGCATTTCCGAAAACTTCGCTGATCAAGCGCTTTCCATTTCCCCAAACCCCTCCTCCTCTCTCCTCACTATCAAAAACAATTCATCTCTTAAAAATATTTCCATCTACGATCTCAGCGGTAAACTCTGCAGATCGGTAGAAGTAAATGATCAGCAGCAGGAAATTATTATTTCAGTCGCCGATCTTTCTTCGGGCGAGTACCTGATCGTAGGTTTGAACGACAAACAAAGATTTTCCTCGAAATTCATCAAAGAGTAGGAAGGAAGTCATTGAAAATAAAAAAGGGGTTGTATTAAAAAACAACCTTTTTTTTTCTACATGATCCAGTCAAGATAATTGGCTTGCGAGATGGTCTCGAATTTAGATCGCGGGTAACCTTCTTTCCACGCCGAGGGCGCTTTTGCTTTTCCGCTGTGTTTCCATTTCAGTTCATAAGCGAATAATTTACCTTTTCGTTCTTCTACCCAGTCAATTTCCTGCTGGTGATAAGTTCTCCAGAAATAATTATTAACCAGCATTCCCGTGTACGATTGAAATTTTAATCGTTCCGAGAGTGCGTAGTTTTCCCAGAGTTCGCCCACGTCATTCCGCATCGACAAAGGATTCAGGTTTGCGATCAGCGTATTTCTTATTCCGTTATCATAAAAATACCATTTGCTCATTTTCGTGATCTCTTTCCGGAGATTCCGGTTGTAACCGCGCACTTTGTAAATAACGAAAACTTTGCTGAGCAGGTCGAGGTATTTCTCTACTGAATTCTTGCTTATTCCGAGTTGACGCCCTAATTCCTCGAGCGAAACTTCTTTGCCCAGCTGGTATGCGATCAGTTTCAGCAGATCATGTAATTTATCCGAGTTCCTGATATTTTCAAACTGTAGAATGTCTTTGAGTAAATAAGAATTCACGAGCTCGCGCAGGTAATCGGTTTTCTCCGCCCTGGTTTTGTATTGCTGCAATTCAGGATAAGAACCAAAAACCATTCGTTCTTCAAGATTAGCTTTTGTTTTGAGCAGCGTTTCCTGTTTTGCAAATTCCATTTGCGCAAGCGGGAACATCCGGAAAGTAATTTTCCGGCCGGTAAGCGGTTCACCTGTTTTATTGGCAAGATCGAACATGGAGGATCCTGTTGCAACTATTTTAAGCCCTTTGATCTCGTCGATCATCAATTTGAGAATGGAACCGATCTCCGGAATTTTCTGCGCTTCGTCTATGATCAGTACACGGTGATCGCCGATCAGGCGTTTGTAATTTTCAATACTTCTTTCCCTGAGCATTGCAAGTGCGGCAAAATCTTCGCCATTCAAAAGCAGAACTTTTTCTTTCAACGCGGCCATCACCTGCTGGAGGAATACGGTTTTACCCGTTCTTCTTGCTCCTTCCAGGATCAGCACTTTGCCGGGAAGTAATTTTGACATAAAGATATGGAGGAGTGATCGCTGGAAGGGTCGCATAATTCCGTCAGTTTGTTGACGCAAATATACTTAAAATTCCGTCAATTAGTTGACGGAATTAACTTAAATTCCGTCAACTAATTGACGGAATTTCACACTTTATCAATGAAGAATAATTTGCTTTAAGCGGTTTAAAAGGCCCGGTTGATTCCTACCACCCATCTCATCTGGATGTATTCAGGGGAATTGTAAGGTGTGCTGTTCAGGAACAGGGGAACATCGAAACGGATGGTAAGCGGCTTGACCATTTGCAGCGGAGGAAATCTTTTTATCGTGAATGCCGCGCCTACGCCTGCATCCGCACGGAATGCTCCGAAGGCGAGTTGCTCTGTGGGCTGATTGAAATTCATTCCGCCGATGTCGCCGAAGAGATACGTCGAGAGATTAACTACACTGTTCACTCTCGGCATTTTTCTTCCGATGAATTTGAAAAGTTCCTGGAATTCCATTTCCGCATTGAAGGCGTAACCCGATGTTCCTTTATAAATATTCCGCACGTTTCCATACCAGTCATACTGCGGCATCAGATAACCCGCGTAACCGCGAAGATCAAGTCCGCCTCCATATTGAAAATGATTCACATCAGATCCGAAAGTGGCCCAGTCCGTTGGGAAAAATCCTTCCGACCGCGTGTACTTGTTGTCCATCATCGCTTCCGGATTCGCGCCTGCTGCAAACAACATCGATTCCTTTGCCCAGTTCTGGCCTGATCCGATCTGGAAAAATGTTCTCGTGTTGATGTTGATCGGGCCGAGATCATTTTTATTGATAACACAAATATTGAGATAATGATAATCGTAATCGCTTCCGATAGTAGAGGAACGAAGATTCAGTTGAATGTCGCCGGTGCCGTGATGATAAGTGTAAGGATGAGAGAAATTAATATTCAAAGTAGAATTTATTTTTCCCGGCGTCCATTCATTTCGGAAAATAAGGTAATTCAGATCGGAACTGTCTTTACGCGCCATGATTTTCCAGTCGATCGAGATTTTGTTTTTCTGTTCGCGATCCGAAACTTCAAATCCAATTTTCGACATGTCAAAACCGTCGAGATGGCGTTCACTGAAATAAAATGCAGAATTGCGTATGAATTTATTTGTCGGCGTGCGGAAACTGAATGCGTAAGAGAGATAATCGAAACGATTGATCTCTGCTCCATTGGGCAACTGGCTTTGACCGAGCCCGGTGTTGTAATGAAAAGTAAGATCGAACTGATCGATCACGCCGAGATAATCGCCACCCATATACAAACCCGCTTTCAATCCGTCGTAACCGTTGTACCAGAAATCGGGCCGCGCACGCAACGTGTAATGTTCCCAGGAAGGAAAATTCCAGATGCGCGAATCGAAAGAAAATTGCACGGGAGTATTCATGCTGTTGTTGAGCATGTTCACATCTGCAAGACGATGCGTGGTGTCAATCATCACATCAGAAATTCCATTGGGAATATTCACTACGGCAGTGTAAGTAGGACGGATTTTATCCCATCCAATCCATCTCGGTAAAACAGTTGCCGTTGTTTTTTTCTCATACCACGTATTCGGAATATAATAGTTGTACAATCTTCCGTCATTCGATTGTACGGTGAAATCTATCGGCATCGACATTCTGCCGTAACGCCTGAATTTTATTTTGTACACATTGGCAGAATCTCCTTCGTGAACGGATTTCACACCGTAGTCGATCGTTTTGTAAGTGTCGAGCCATTCATCAAAAAACCAATTGAGATCGACATGCGTGTACTGGATCATTGAATTACGGAAATCCTCCACGTACGGATGACAGAATTTCCATTGATTGAAATAATGTGAGAACGCTGCTTCGAAAAGAGAATCGCCGAGAACATATTTTAAATTCCAAAGCATCGTTGCAGTTTTTCCATACACCTGTCCGTATCCGCCGCCATGACGCAATGCACCGTTGAAATAATCGGAATGTGTATCAATGACCGTTTCATCGCCGAGTGCTGCGCTCTGCTCATACCGATTATAAACTTCCGTATTGATCACCTTGTCTTCTTCTTTGAAACGCGTCACGTATCCCGATTTATATTGTCCGTGTTTGATGTAGGGTCCGTCGAGCGACTGCACGCACCATGAATCGATGAATTGTGTGAAACCTTCATCGAGCAATGCGCGGTACGTTTCATTGCTTCCCACCATTCCAAAAAACCAATTGTGTCCTACTTCGTGTGCAAGTAAAGTGTGATAATCGGGATCGCTTCCTCCATCGAGTGTGATCATCGGGTATTCCATTCCATCCTGCGCATCGCACACCACCATTTTCGGATACGCGTACATGCCTATGTGCGTGGAATAAAATTCAATGATCTTCGCTGTGTACGACGATGCATTCTGCCAGCCGGTGCAATGCGGTTCCTGGCACATGGCGATGATGCGAATTCCGTTCCAGTCGGTTTCTCCAATGCGATAAAGCGGATCGGCAGAAAAAGCAAAGTCATGAATATTTATTCCTGAAAATTTCCACGTCTTCATTGTTCCATCAGCGTGGATCATTTCCGACGGCGCAGAATTCCATGCGGTGTGTGCAAAGTTGGAAATGTCGAGCCGCGCGCGAAGATCTGAAGGAAGAACTTCTTTTTCATTGAGCATGGTTCCTGTTCCTTCAAGAATATAATTATTCGGAATGGTGATCTCCACATCATACGAACCGAAATCGCCGTAAAATTCTCTGGTCAGATGCTGATCGGTTTCCCAGCCGAATTTGCGATCGTACACATCAATGCGCGGGTACCAGTGTACGCCATCGTAATGTTTGTAACCGAAAGTCTTATACATTTTCATCCGGCGGCGGATGTTTCCTCCATCGTCAAAATAAGATTTAAAAGAAATATTGAATTTGACGGATTGATTCGGCAATAGGGGTTTTGGCAACCACGCTTTCATGATCGTGTTGTCGAGTTCAGTTTTCAGATCCTGTCCGTCGATGGAAATTTTTGTAACCTCTTCATCTTTTTTCTCCGATTCATATTTGCCATACTTCGGATAATATTTATTGGCCTGATGAAGATCGTCGGTGTAAGATCCCGGTTGAAATGCATTTTCGTACAAATGAAAATAAACGAAGGGCAGTGTGTCGGGCGAATTATTGGTGTAGGTCAATTCCTCTTCGCCGGTGATGATATCAGTTTTATCATCAAGCGCTGCTTTAATGAAATAATGCACATCCTGCTGCCAGTAACCCGGAAACGGCGGACGATTTTTCCAGTAATACTGATTAGCGGGAGAAGAATAATCGGCGGCCGATTGTTGCGCCATCGCAGTCATTCCGATAAAAAGTGAAATGGCCACCGCAGTGCTTCTGAGAATTTTCATAGTGGGAAAGTGTATTCGCAAATATAGTGATTGGTTAATGGTTATTGGTTAACGGTTATTAGTATTTGTATTCTGTTGCCGCTGCCTTAAGCCCCACTGGTACTAATTAAATTCTTTCCCCAAAAAAGTAATGAGTAACCCGGACAGAAATATTGCCACTGATTTTCACAAATTCTCACTGATTATGTCACAGATTTAAATAATTCTGCCTGCTGCTCTCTGCCTGCTGCATTCTGCCCCGCCTGTTCCCGATTGCAATCGGGATTCGTCGGGCAAGCTGCTGCTCTCTCCCAATGACTAATGATTATATTTGCCGCCGAATATGCAGACCAAACTCTGGTTCATACGCAAAACAAAAACCACCTTCATGCGCTGGAAACTGCACGTGCTGGTGGAACCATTCAGTGGGATGCTGATGAATCTTGTTTATCTCTCGAAGATGTCGAAGTGGAAAGCAAAAACTCCGGTGCCGAAACTGAACGATTTTTATTCGCGCAAATGGGATTACAACAAGCGTTACAATCTGTATGATTTTATTCTGAAAAATGAAAATCTCGATGGTGCGATCAATTACATGGAATTCGGAGTTGCTGCCGGAAGATCTTTCAAGTGGTGGGTAGAGCACAATAAAAATTCCGATTCAACTTTCGACGGATTCGATACGTTCACCGGTTTGCCGGAAGACTGGAATGTTTTCAAAGCAGGCGCTATGTCAACCGGAGGAAATTTTCCGGAAGTGAATGATGACCGTGCAACATTTCACAAAGGACTTTTCCAGGATACGTTGCCGAAACATCTCAGGCAAATGAAAGATGATCGCAGGAAAGTCATTCACATGGATGCGGATCTTTACACCTCCACACTTTTTGTTCTTACTTCGGTTGCGCCATTCCTGCGGAAAGATGATATTATTCTTTTCGATGAGTTCACTGTTCCCACTCATGAATTTTTAGCATTCACAGAATTTCTTGCTGCTTATTATATAAAAGTTGAATTGATCGCTGCGCAGAATAATTATTACTTCTCGGCTTTTAAAATAATGTAGCGGGAGGATTACGCGTTTTCTTCCCTTTCATGTTCCGCTTCTGCCTGTTCAAGAAGTGAACGCCTGTTTTCCCTTGCGCCTGCAATGCTTGCATCAAGTTCGAACCCGATGAGCAACATCATGGAATTATAATAGATCCAGACCAGCACCACGATCACCGATCCGATGGAGCCGTAGAGTTTATTGTATTTGCCGAAGTTGTTGATGTACCATGCAAACAATATTGAAGTGACAATAATGAGTGAAGTTGCGAGCCAGACACCGGGACTGAAAAAATTTCCGTGTAGTTTTTTCGCCGGCGCAACGCGATAGTAAACCGCGATCGTGAACATGAAAAGAATTCCTATCACCAGCCATCGTCCTGCAAAAATTATGTAATGCTGCGTGGAATGATACTGCAGTGTTCGCTTGAGTAATAATTCGGAACCGATGATCAATCCGATAGCAACAATGAGAATGATCGTCAGGAAAAAAACAAGTCCGAGTGCAATGAGTTGTTGTTTCCATGCCGGACGCACTTCCCGGATGTGAATACTTTTATTGAAAGCGCCCATCATGGAAGTGAATCCGTTCGTGGAAAAATAGAGCGCTGCAATGAATCCTATTGACAAAAGCCCGGAATGCTGGTGATGAAGAATTTCATAAACCGTATCCTGCACAGTGAGAAAAGCATTGTTCGGCATGATCTCCCTGATCGTTTCGAATAAAGCGTCCTGGAAATGTTTGATGGGAATGTAGGGCAGGAGTGTGAAAAGAAAAATGATGGCAGGGAAAATTGCAATGAAATAATTGTAAGCCATGGAAGATGCACGGGAACGTAATCCGCCGCGATTCAATCCTCTTCCGAAAAAAACGGAAACTTCATAAAGTGTGTGTCCTTCAAATGCGGGAGGTTTTACTCTCTTCGAAAATGCACTCAGCGCTCTCGATGGTGGCAACCCCCGAAGGAAACGGAAAATTCGCTTGAACATTTTTCAGGAATGAATGATTCTGTAAAAGTGAGAAAAAAATCACGCCATTAATCATTTGCCATTAGTCATTGGGAAATTATTTAAACACAAGTCCTACTGACTCCTTACCAATGACTATTTCGCTTTCAGACTCAGATCAAGACTTTTCACACTATGCGTAATGCTTCCCACAGAAATAAAATCAACTCCTGTTTCTGCATACGCTTTTATGTTTTCGGAAGTGATCCCGCCGGAAGCTTCTGTTTCAAAACGGCCGTCGATTTTCTTCACTGCTTTTTTCAATTCGACAGGAGAAAAATTATCGAGCATGATGCGCTGAATATTTCCGCATGACAAAACTTCATCGAGTTCTTTCCTATTGCGCACTTCGATTTCAATGGACAGTTGCATTTTATTCGCAGCGAGATATTCATTGGCAGCACTAATAGTTTTTTTTATTCCGCCGCAAAAATCCACATGATTGTCCTTGATCAGGATCATGTCGTACAAACCAAAACGGTGATTACTTCCACCGCCTATCCTCACCGCCCATTTTTCAAAGTATCGAAAACCGGGAGTGGTCTTGCGCGTGTCAATGAGTTTTGCCTTTGTTCCTTTTATCAATTGCACAAGATTCCATGTTGCAGTTGCAATTCCACTCATTCGTTGCATACAATTCAGGACAAGCCGCTCTGCTTTGAGAATACTGCGCGATGATCCTTTTACTTCGAAAGCGACCGCTCCTTTTTTTACGATCGTTCCGTCTTTGATCTTCACCTCAAAAATAATTTCGGGATCAACCTGGTGAAAAATAAATTCCGCGAGTTCAATTCCTGCGAGAACACCATTATCTTTTATTTTCAGGACAGCGCTGCTGATCGCGTTGGCAGGAACTGTTGCAAGCGAAGTATGATCGCCCGAACGCACGTCCTCGAACAGGGATAAACTGATAAATTCTTTTAGGAGGGAAAGATCCGCTTCATCCGGATCGTAGCCGGTGGTATTATTCATCACTGTTCTCTATGCGGAATTGCGAAACGGTGGTAGAACCGGCGGGGCCTTTCAGAAGGTAATGAACGCGGTAAGTTCCATTTGCAGTTTTCAATGTACCAATAGCAAACTGGCTTTCATTATTGGCAGTACTCTTGTGAACGATGGTAAATTCCTGCACCGGATGTTTGGCAAAAAAATCTTTAAGGATAAGTTCTGCCTGTGCGCGACTGTAAATATTTTCCTGTTCAAGAACTTTCAGGTCCACGTTGTCGGCGAAATATTTCGAAAGATCTTCTGCATTTCCCGAACGAATGGCTTGCGCAACATCATCAACGATATCCACAATAGAATTCAGTTTCACCGAACGCATCAGGTCCACGCTCATCGTCGCATTATCAGCTGCCGCCGCAAACGGAAAACTGAAAATCAAAAAGGCCAGCACGGTTTTCATAGCAATGGTTATTTACTGGTAAATGTGCAACTATCGAGCCAAAATATCGGGTATTTTAGCGGAAGAATTCCGGATAAAATCAGCAATGAAGATAGTCTTTCTTTTTATGGGCAGGACCAGCGATAAGTGGATTAAAGAAGGATTGTCTGTTTATCTCGGCCGGCTGAAACATTATGCCAGTCTCGAAGTCATTGAAATTCCGGAACTGAAAAAAAAAGGCGGACGGAGCAGGGAAGAAGAAATGAAAAAAGAAGCAGAACTTATCCTGGAAAAAATTCTCCCCGGCGACCGGCTTTTTCTGCTCGATGAGAAGGGAGATGAATTAACTTCAACAGAATTGTCGGAGTGGATCGGCAAACAGCAACTCAGCGGAATGAAACGGCTCGTGCTTGCTATAGGAGGCCCATTCGGTTTTCATGAAATGGCCCGTAAAAAATCGTCGGGATCCATTTCGCTTTCACCGCTCACCTTCACTCACCAGATGGTGCGCGTAATTCTCGCTGAACAATTTTACCGCGCTTTCACGATCCTCAAGGGAGAAAAATATCATCACAACTAATCATGTTTGAAGTAGAAAGTTTATCCTACATGAAACGCATTTACCCTTTCGAATGGGTGATGGTGGCGATCTATTTTCTCCTGATACTGCTCTATTCTTTTTACAGGCAGGTTTTAAACATCAAAAAATTTCCGGAATACAGGTATTACACGCGCGCTGTTGTTGTGAAAATATTCAGTTCCGTTATTTTCTGCTGCATCTACATTTATTATTACCATGGTGGCGATACGGTTTCCTATTTCGAAACTGCAAGATCGATGGTCAATCTCGGAATGACGAATCCCGGAAATCTTTTTCATGTAGTAACACATGCTCCGTCTCCTGAGAGTTATTCTCTCTTTTCAGGTGCGACCGGGTACCCGTGGCCGTACATGTATTATGATACGCAGACATTTTTCGTGACCAAATTGCTCATTCCCATTCTTTACATTTCTTTCCGGAGTTATCTCCTGTCGAGTGTGGTGCTTTCCTGGTTTTCTTTTTTCGGCGCGTGGAAATTGTTTCGCCTCCTGATCACGATCTACCCGGGAATGGAAAAACGAATTGCATTCAGTATGCTTTTCGTTCCTTCCGTTCTCTTCTGGGGATCCGGAATCCTCAAGGACACGATCACACTTTCTGCAGTATGCTGGTTCATCTATTCTTTTTATAGGTCGGCGATCGGGAAGAAAAAAAGAATTGCAAACACGATCATTTTTATTCTCTCAGCTTATGTTCTGCTGTCGGTGAAACCCTACGTGCTCATTGCATTACTTCCCGGAACTTTCGTTTGGTTCTTTCACGCGAGGATCATCAATTTCCGTTCGAAAATTTTCCGCTATGCTTCCATTCCCATGATTTATGTGATCTCATTTCTCATCGGATACATTGTGCTTACTATACTCGGAAGCAGTCTCGGAAAATTTTCTGTCGAAAAAATGCTGAAGACAGCTTCCATCACGCAGCATGATCTGAAACAGGATTATTATCAGGGAAGTTCATTCGATATTGGTGATTTTGATCCGACGATCTCCGGGGTAATGTCAAAAGTGCCGGCCGCTATGAATGTGGGATTATTCCGCCCGTTCCTTTGGGAAGCGAGGAATGTAGTGATGATCATTTCCGGGCTGGAGAATTTCGTTTACCTGCTTTTCGGTTTGGTCCTCGGCTGGAGAATGCTCACGCGCACACGGAAATTTTTCGGAACAATATTCAATCAGCCACTTCTTCTTTTTCTTCTCTCGTATTCACTGATCTTTTCTTCGCTCGTGGGATTGTCAACTTCCAACTTCGGCGCACTCGTTCGTTTTAAAATTCCATTCCTCTCGTTCTTCGTATTGCTTCTTCTCATTCTCGATAAACTGATGAAGGAAAGATCAACGCAGCTCAGTTCACTTCCGGGTATAAAGGCCCTTGATCGTATCACCGGTTCCGGTGTTGTTTAAAATTCCGTTGACCGTTTTTTTAAGAACGCGGAGAAAAAATTTTTCTTCGATCTGTTTGCGGAGATCTTCATCTTTCGGAATATTATTTTCATCACCTTGTTTCGATGCCGCAAAGCGCTGAACACTGACGCCGCTCGTGCGCAGGAATATTTTTTCAAGACCGGAATGAAGCAGCAGATCATGAATGGTGAATGGCGTATAATAGGTGAGATGTTCAGGGTAACCGATCACGGTCCATTTTCCTTTCAGCCATTTGCGGGAACAGGAATTGAAATTCGGAGTCGTGAAATAAAAAACTCCGTCATCACGGAGCAATTCGCGGATAAATTTCACATCGTCTTTTCCATCCTGAATATGTTCCAGTACTTCGAACGAAGTGATGATATCGAATTTTTTTCCGGATTCCATTGCCGTGATCTTGCCGTTGAAAATTTTAATTCCTTTTTCACGGCAAACATCGCACGCTACCGGATCGTATTCTGTTCCGGAAACATTCCATCCTTTTTTTTTCGCCACCTCAAGGAAATGTCCGTCACCGCAACCTACATCGAGAATATTATTCGTCTTCCTGTACTTCTCAAAAATTCCAAGTAATTCTTCATAGCGTTTCACCGTGATCGGCGAAATGGGAATGCCGCGATTGTACTGTTTGTAATGTACAATCAGTTCTTCGTGATCCGGTTTTTGCGCGGTGAATACGAGATCGCAGGAAGAACAGCGGTGAAGAAAGGCATGCGCGTACGTTTTTCCCAATGGGAATATTTTTTCTGAACCACAGTGAATGCATGCGTGAATCGGCGACGACATCAGATCTCTTTTTTCAGATGTTGTTCCCATTTCCACGAACTGCTCACCATTTCGTTCAGATCAGTTGCTGCATTCCATCCGAGCAGACTTTTTGCTTTTGCACAATCGGAATAGATCGCAACCACATCTCCTGCACGGCGCGCGCCCATTTGCACATTCGGGCGAATGCCTGTTGCTTTTTCAAATGCATCGATCGCTTCCATCACGGTCACACCATCGCCGGTTCCAAGATTCATCACGTCGAATGGTTTTGTTTGTTTTCCGTTGAGTAGATAATTCATCGCGAACACATGCGCTTGCGCAATGTCGCACACGTGCACGTAATCGCGTATGCACGTCCCGTCGCGCGTGGGATAATCATTTCCGAAAACAGTCATCTCTTTTAATTTTCCTATTGCAGTTTGCGTGATTACCGGAAATAAATTATTCGGGCGATTGCGTGGCAATTCTCCGTTCAGCCCTGTGGGATGAGCACCAACCGGATTGAAATAACGAAGCGCAACCGAGCTCATTCCTTTCATGGAGGCAGAAAAATCATTCATCATTTGTTCTCCCATGATCTTCGTGGAGGCATAAGGGCTTTCCGGTTTCGAAAGCGGCGTTTCTTCATTCACCGGCAGTTTGCTGATATTTCCGTACACCGAACAGGAAGAAGAAAAAATAAAACAGGAAATATTTTCATCGCGGCAAACCGAAAGAAGATTGTATAGCGAAAGAATATTATTCCGGTAATACAATAATGGATCAGCTACCGATTCCGGAACAGATTTAAAAGCAGCGAAATGAATGATGCCGTCAATATTTTTTTCCGTGTTGAAAATTGCGCGCAGATTTTTTTCATCGCAGAGATCGCAATTGTAATAACGCGGTTTTTTCCCGGTGATCTCTTCTATGCGGTCGTAAGTTTTTTCCGATGAATTGGAATAATTGTCAATGGAAATCACTTCGGTTTCCTCCGAAGTCATCAGCCCGATGATCGTATGCGAGCCAATATAACCTGCTCCTCCGGTAACTATTATTTTTTTCTTCGTACTCATTTATTTTTTCCGTAGATCGTATGATATATTTTTTGCGCAATGGAATAGGAACGATATTCTTCTGCGATCTTCCTGATACGGCTCACACGTTCCTTTTCGTTTTCTTTCAGGATAGTGTTGATCACAGCGATCGCTTTTTTGTATTCATTTTCATTCATTGATTCCAATACGGCGCCTGCATTCGCCGATTCTACAATTTCATCATCGACTGAAACTCCTTTGCAGATTACCAAAGGTAATCCCATTGCCCAATATTCCCCGTTCTTGATGGGCGAACATGCACGACGCGATGCAGTAGGGATGATGGGGCAAAATCCAAAATCACCAAGCCCTATATGATCAGGCATTTCGTTATGCGGAACAAATTTCACTGTGATAATATCCGGCGGAATGCCAGCTTCTTTTGCGTGCGCAAGGATCATTTCCCTGTCCTGCGGAGTGAGAACGAGTATTCTCAATTCATCTTTCCAGTGATTATAACAGGCGCGGAAAAATTCAAAGGATTCTTTATCATAATAAAGTCCGCCGAATTTTCCGGCGTAAACCAGAACAGTTTTTCCTTCGAAGCCGAACTGTTTCAGTAAAAGTTTATTTTTTCTTTTTGAATCGGAAAAAAGTTTCGTGTCAACGCATGCCGGTTTCACATGAGCGACTTCACGTTTCATCCCGTAATTTTTTTCTGCCCAGGATCGCATAGCCGGAGAATTTGCAATGAGAATATCGGCATCATTCGCAAGATTCGTTTCCCATTTTTTGAGAACGGCATAAGCCGGCCCGTTTTTTTTCCACGTTCCTGTTTCCACCATCGGATCGGCATGTGGTTCGAAACTATCGGCAATGAGCGGAAGTTTGGTCCGCATTTTCAGTTTCCAGCCGATTCCGCCCGCAGGTGCGCACCACGTATGCAGGTGTGTGATCTTATTTTCGTGGATGAAATTTTCCAGGATATTCAGTTTGTTTTTCCATCCGAAATATCCTTTCAGTCCAGGCGCGCTGTAAGAAAGCGGCAAATGAAAAATGCGTTCATCTATCTTCCGGAATTTTCCATCATCGGGAGAACGTTTTTCAAGCGTGACAAGAAAAATGTTTTCTTTTTCAGTGAGTTCATTGCGGATGAGGCGCACGTACGGAAGCGTGTAGGCCTGCACAAGCGCATCGGAAAAAGGCCACCAGGTTATGACGAGAATATTTCTCAAAATATTTTTTTCAGAAGTTTGAAAAAAGATAATGGCCGCGTGAACACGGCAAGAAACATAAAACGTAAAGCGCGCCGTTTGTTTCCGCCATTCACCCACCAGCTTCCTGCAAGTACAAGATATAAATTTGAAAAACATTTCCGCCTGAAGGAAGTCGATGTGAAGAGATTTTCCATTCTTGTTTTGTTGTAAACCGCAATGTGATCTTTTTCCATCACGGAAATATTCCGGCTCATTCCACCGGCATGCTTCCGGTAAAGTGAAAGAACTTCCGGGAGGTGAATGCCTTCATACTTCGCAGCGAGTTGAATACTGAAGTCCTGGTCAGCGGCGGTCGATAAGGTTTCGTCGAACTGAATTCCTTTATCAGAAATATTTTTCCGGAAGACGAGATTGCTGCAGGAATTAGGAATGACATCGCTTTCCCAGAGGAGGAGTTCGTTCAGCAGGTCCTTGTTTTTTCCGTGAAGAATCATTTCATTTTCATTTTTATCATTGCTGATAATGCGCACATCACTGAAAGCAAAATCTGCTTCCGGATGAGTTTCCAGCGTTTTAACTTTCCGCGAAATATTTTCGGGCAACATCACATCATCGGCGTCGAGCAGAGCAATGAATTTTCCGGAAGCATTTTTTATCCCGTAATTTCTTGCGGCACTCACACCTTTATTTTTCTGATGAAAATATTTTAAGCGGCTATCGTTTATTTTTTTCACCACGTTTGCCGAATCATCCGTCGAGCCGTCATCGACAACGATCAGTTCCAGTTCTGAAAAATGTTGTTGTAGTACAGATCGGATCGTTTCCCCGATGAATGCAGCGGAATTATAGAGCGGGATGACCACCGACACGGCCGGAGCTTTCATTCTGCAGATCCTTTCCGGTAAAGTGCGAGATGATCGCGCCACATGCGTTCTATAGAAAATTTATGCCAGGCAGTTTCTCCTGCAGCTTCTCCAATTTTTTTCCGTTCATCCGGACTCATCCGCAATATTTTTTTCAGCGTTTCCGAAATTTTTTCCGCCGACACTTCACCTATGAGCATCCCGTTTTTGCCATTTTCGATCACGTCAGCTGCAGCGCCTGTCGTAGCGGAAACTACCGGCACCCGGTTTGCCATTGCTTCTGCAATTACAAAACCAAATGGTTCCATAGTCGCCGCGTGAAGAAAAACATCCATGATCCTGAAGAAGGAAGGCATGTCTTCGTGTTCGATCCATCCGGTAACGATAATATTTTCTACCAATTTTTTCTTCCGGATGAGTTCAATTATTTCTTCCCGCTGCGGGCCATTTCCGGCAAGAAGGAATTTTGCATTTGGAAATTCTTTCACAACGATCTCTGCCGCATTCACGATCGCACGATAACCTTTCCATTCTACAAAGCGCGCAACCGATCCGATCACAGTATCTTTTTCGGAAAGGTTGAATTGTTTCCTGAGTTTTTTTTCTGCACGTTCATTTATTAAAGAAAGTTCATTGACCGGAATTCCATGGGGGATCAATGAAATTTTTTTCAGGTCTGCTCCTTCTTTTTCCCCGATGAATTTTTTACTCTCCTGAGAAAGTGCAATGATGTGTGTGGCGTTGTTATTATTGAGCCGGTCATATTTGACACCTTTCTTCGCAAAATACCAATGAAAACCGGTATCTCCTTTCGTGATCACGCGCATAGGCACGCGTGCAAGACGTGCGGCGGTGAGTGCAGGAAGCGAATCGTCGAAAAGATGCGTGTGCACAACAGCTGGTTTTAATTTTGAAAAAAAATTTTTGAGTTTTGGAGTAACAGAGAGCAGTGAAGAAATTCTTCTGGTGTGATCAAATTTTATCCAGTGCGCCTCATGTCCGAGCGCTTTCATCTCCGCGATCATTTCCGGTTCTTCGTGGTAAAGATTTACAAAAGTGAAACGGAATTCCGGATCATCAACCGCGAGCTTTGCGATCCAGCTGAAATAAGGAGCGCTGCTGCAATTGGCCAGCACCCATACAATGTGTTTTTTTTCAGCAGGCATGCGCGGTTTCCATTGGTAAAAAGATCATTCTGAATTCTCGGAAAGGTCATTCAACTGTTCCATCGTATCGATCGCGGTCCACCTGGACGGATAAATATTGGAGGAAAATAATTTTTGCTTTGCGATCAATTCATTCCACAATTCGTAAAAATTATCGGTCGGTTTAGTTTCGCTATTCACTTTAGCCGGGTTGAGGATCTGAATCCCGGAACAATACACATCACTCTTTTCGGTGCGCGAAAGTTTCGTAACACGATTGGAGGAATGAAAAATAAAATCGCCATCAAGTCCTTGCACAGGTTTCACGGGAACAACGAGACATGCAGGAGCGCCGAATGAAAAATAATCTTTCGAGAGAAGCGAAATATCGAGATCCACGATATTGTCGCAAGTGAGAACAAGCACCGGTTCATTGAGATCTTTCATCAGCGTATTGTAGATCCACCACGCATTGCCATGTCCCTCGGTATTGAAAACAGAATTCACGCCCAATTCTGAAACGTGCTCCGCCACTTCATTTCCTTTATAACCGACCGTGATGTGGATGTTGGGAATATTATTCCGTAAAAAATTTATTCCTTTTGAAATAAGCGTTACGCCATTCAGTTTTACCAATGGTTTCGGAACGGTTCCGGTGAGCGGCATCATGCGCATGCCCCTGCCCGCAGCCATGATGAGCGCGTGACGTATTTTTTTTTCTTCCATCACTGTACCAGTATATTTTCTGGTTCTTTTACGAGCATTTTCAATTCTTCTTCCGAAAAACGCGGGGCAGTTAAAGTGGAAAGTATTTCAGTGACCGGTTGCGCTGAAATTTTATTGGGTGTGAAAAGATAATGCGTGATGCCGCCGAAAACTTTTTTCTCCGAATAACGAAGTTCCGTTTCCCCGAGGAGAAATTCATCTTCACGCTCGCCCGGGCGCGGCGCAATTTTTTCCCACGGAACATTTGAATTAGCTGCAAAAATTTTCAACACGTCTTCGATCTGCAGCGCTTTCATGTCACGGATCAGAACGCCTCCTTTTACTTCATTTATATTTTCATGAGCGAGAATAACAAGGTCCGCCGCTTCTTCAACAGTAAGAAGATATCTTCGCATGTGCGAGCCGGTTGTTTCAATTTTTTTATTCATCGCCGCCATTTTTTTCCAGATCGGGAAAACAGATCCGCTCGACCAGGCGATGTTCCCGAAGCGCACACAGGCGAAATGCGTTTTTGTTTTTGCATCGAGCGCGCAAAAAGTTCTTTCCATGAGCGCCTTCGTAAGCGCATACGTATTTGAAACCGGTGGCGCCGCTTTATCGGTGGAAATTCCGATCACCGTTTTACATTGGTGTTCGATCGCCATGCGTGCAATATTTTCGGAACCGATCACGTTGATATCGATCGCTTCGAACGGTTCTTTTTCGGAGATATCCACGAATTTTGTTGCAGCCGCGTGGATCACGTGATGAGGTTGGAAGGAATAAAAAATATCTTTCACCGATTCAATGCGCGCTACATCCATCGGCACGGCTTTACATCCCGTCTGCATTTGCGCGAATGAATTCTGTGAATTATTTCTTCCGCAAATAAGCACCTCGAATTTATTTTTCAGTTTCACCGCGAGCGCGCGCCCGAGAAAACCTGTACCTCCTGTGATCAGCATTCGTTCCATACGTATTCAGTTCTTTTTTTTGATCGTTGAAGAATAGCCCTTGTGTATGTATGCGCCCGTGAGCGCGTCCGCAGTACGGAACATAAATTTATCAATGAAAGTCCAATTAGCAGGCATGCAACCGATGAAAAAGCGTATAGGAGAGCGGAAAAAATAGATTAAATTAAAAGCAAATCTCCTCCTGGCAGTATAATGAAGTTCATGCCCTTCGCTTCTTCCCATGTTCACGGCATGAGCAGAGATCTCACCGAAGCGTTTTTTTCGTTCCATCCAGTTTTTCATTTCTATCCGGTCTTCTTCATTATGAAAAATGCAAAGTTCCGAATTGATGTACATGCGGATGTTGTTGTTGCGCAAACGTTCGATAAGATCAATATCTGTTCCTTCGTGCAAATGCCGTTCGTCGTATCCGCCACAAAGAAAAAAATCTTTTTTATCGATAGAAAGAAAATAACTCGCCACTTCTCCCGATTCAAAAACACAATTTTCTTTCCATTTATTTTCTTTCATTAATTCTTTCATCGATGTGAATCCTGAGCGGATAAGAAATTTTCCGAAGAAATTCTTCCTGAGTTTTTCTACGAGTGCAGGCGGATATTCCCAGCTCACGTTGGCAGCGGTTGAAGCATGATCGCGGTGAAACTCCAGGATGAACTTTATGCTTTCGGGTGTGCAGAGTATGTCATCATCCATGAAGAGAAGAGTTTTTCCCTTGGAGAGTGACGCGCCGAAATTCCGCGAAGAGAAAACACTGTTGCGGTTGCCGGGATTTTTTTCTACGCAGATATTTTTCTTCTGCAAATGAGAGGGAAGAGTAATCGAAGAAGTTTCCGAATTGTCAATAATAAAAATCTCACAATGGACAGCATTGGTAGAACTGATCAAAGTTTCGAGCGACTGAAAAAGAATTTTCTGCCTGTCTTTGGTAGGAAGAATGATGCTCAACTGCAACGCCGGATCATCGGGTGCAGGCGAAGGATTCGGGGGAATAGAGGGATCCTTTTCGATGGAACGAATTTACGAAAGAAAGGCGGGTTGGGGGGGTGAGGATTATTTGTTCGGCTTGTTCTTTTGCGGTTCAACTTCGTGTCCTTGCGCCTTAGTGACAAAAAACTTTCTTGCCACCAAGGCACGAAGAAGCATCCATTCACACTATTTTTCTCAAAACCTCATACAGCCCCTCATACAACGGGTTATTCCTCTTCGATATCCTGTAATTAAGCAGGCGGAAAAATTTCCAGCACTTCCAGTAAAATTTTCCATGATTACGAATGATAAAATCTTTTTCATTCACAAACATCTTCTGCATTTTATCTTCCATCACCGATCCGCCCATGTGATGAACGACTTTTGTTCCGGGATCATAAAAAATATTTTTTCCTCTTTTACGGAACGCATAACACCATTCTACATCTTCTTCATACATGAAATAAGTTTCCGGAAGTTTTTTATTTGAGAAGATATCCAGTTCTTTTTTCCGGAACATAAAAAAAGTTCCCCACACGGAATCCACGGAACGCGGGGATAGATGATCGAACCATACACCGAGAAAATATTTTCCGCGTGATGCGCGCCAAAAGCAACGGATCAATCTTGTCGCGAGCAGGAATTCACGGAACAGAGAAGGGAAACGCTGGCACTGGTGCTGGATCTCTCCATTGGGAAAAATGAGCATGCACGTGAGTACGGCCGTTTGTTCCTCCTCGTTTAATTTTTTGTAACAATAACTGATCGAATCTTCTTTCAGTTCCGTATCGCTGTTGAGTAAAAGAATAATTTCTCCATTGGCTTTTGCAATGCCGATATTATTTCCTGATGCAAAACCGGAATTTTTTTCGGAATGTAAATAAATAACGCCGGGAAATTCTTTGAGAAATTCACCTTCTTTTTTTTCAGTCGATCCATTGTCCACAAGAATGATCTCGAAAGAAATTTCTTTGGTAAAACGGATCACGGATGCGATGCACGCGCGCGTGAGTGTGTACGTGTTGTAGTTGACGATAATGACCGATACCTTAGGCGAGGACATCTTTTAATGATCAGGATAAATGGCGAATGAGAATTTCTTCCAGCTTTTTTGCCTGCAACGCTGCTTCGAATTCTTTCGCGCGGGAAACAGAAAGCGAAGTATCTTGCTGCGAACCGATGTAATTTCCGATTTCATTGGCAATATCATCTGTATTCCACGATGAAATTATTTTTCCTGTTCCGGGAGTGCAGAATTCGGAAGCACCGCCCGAATCAAGAGCAATGATTGGTTTGCCGAGAAATGCAGCTTCGGTCATTACGAGTGGAAAAGGATCAGAATGCGAACTCAGGAAAAAAAGATCGGCGAGATCGAGAATCGAATAATAATCGGAAGGAGAAGGATGAGCGAGCGTTACATTTTTCATTCCGGAAGCGATCTTTTCCCAATAGAGATTGAACCCCGTGTTCTTCGAAGCGCCCAGCCAGAGGAAATGAAATTTTTTCGCGCGGAGTTTTTCTGCAACGCGAATAAAAATATCGAATCCCTTTATTTCTGATCGCTGCCCGCTCATGATAACGATCTTGTTCCCGGCGGGAATATTGTTTTCGGAGAGAAAACGTTTCCCGGTTTCTTTCTTCACTTTCACGGAAGAAAGATCAACGCATTCATAAAGTAATTCTGCTTTTCTTCCGGTTAATTTTTCTATGACACCACACACCACTTTCGCACAACCGATATTGAAAAGACTTTTGGTTGCCTGCATTTCCAGGTCGTGATCGAAAATAAGATTGAACTGCGATTGCAATTCGTGAAAATGAAGTACAAATGGAATCTTATGCTTGGTGGCAATGGATGCCACTTCAGGCATGACGATCGTATTCAGGTACCACGCATGCGGTCGGAAAGTGCGATGCACTTCCATTACTTTTTTTTCCAGATTGGTAATGCCGGTAATTTTCCTGCGGATATAATTTTCCGTTCTTGCCGCCAGCGAAGTTTCGTGAAGAGAAATAATATCGAAATCATTTTTTTTATCGGAAGCAAGTTCCCCGTCGCGCAGTGAAATGAGCTGCACATCAAAAAGTGTTTTGTCGAGATTCCGCAGAACAGCATACAGCATCATCTCCGATCCGGTTCTCCCGGAATACGGCGTGAAAAAAAGAATGCGTTTTTTTTCACTTGATTTATTTTCAGTGCGGCTCATTTTTTTTCTGCAAGGCAATAAATTCCTGTGATCATTTGTCCGCTTTTGAATTCTACGGGAATTTTATCGCGACGGATCAATTTTTTGAGAAATGGCCAGAGGAGACGAAGCGCCCATTGCCGTTTACTTAGTTTTTCATCACTGTAATATACCCAATTGGCAAATAGCTGCACGAGACTTGCATTCCATCCGCCGAGCGCTTTCATTTTCAAAACGGAAAATCCGGCTTCATCCACTATTCTACCCAATGAAAACGGCGTGTAACGGAATTCGTCATAAGGAACTTCGTGCAGCATCCAGAAGAACGGAACGGTGATGAAAATTTTTCCGCCGGCTGAGAGTACACGATCTGCTTCCTTTAAAAGTTCAATTGGTGCAGGAGAATGTTCAAGCACTTCTGTGAGAATGACGGTGTGAACACTTCCATCAGCAAGAGGAATTTTTTTTCCATCCCAGGTGAGATCCGGTTTGTTATTGTAAGAGCGATGATCTTCGAGATCGAGCCCGGTATATTTTTTTAGAGAAGGATTGGAAAGAAAAAGTTTTTTGTAAGGAGAATAACCGCAACCGATGTCGAGCAAGTCGCCATGCATTTCAGCAAGATCATTCTTCAGCGCGTTATAGATCGCATTACGCACGAGGTAAAGGTGAATATGGCCTTTATCGAGTGGTACATTGATGAATTCTTCTTCGGTGTTCATGTTGTTTTTCTGAATGCGATCACTATGCTGTGGCCTTTTATTTTTTTCTTTCCTGCGCGGATAAATTTTCCGTAGATGGGTGTGGCAATTTTTTTTCCGATCGCGCTCCTGAAGACAGGGCTTTTTTTCTCCAGGTGTGCAAGTTGAACCATCTCGTAATAATTCAATTGTTCCCCGATGGGCTGTATCTCTGATGAAATCTTTTCGAGCGGAAATAATTTCTGAAGAAATCCGAGCGAATGTTCATTCCAGAGTCCGGCGTGGTGAGGAGGAAGATTGAGCGTATGCATCATATCATGTTCGTACAGGTAGGGATGATTGTTGGGAACAGCAATGATGAGTGTTCCTTTTTTTTTAAGAAAGGAAAGTAGTTGTTCGAGAAAAGAAAGTGGTTCCCAGATGTGTTCAAGCACCTGGAAACACGTAATGACATCGAATGAATTTTTATGTTTAGCCGGTAAAGTTCCGATATCACTCACGATGAAAGTATTTTCATGCATGGCATTCGCCGCCGCAATGGCTTTGGAATTGGTGTCGATGCCGATTGCCGTGATCTTTTTTTTAGAAAGCAGTTGATGTATGAATGCACCTCCGCCGCAACCTACATCGAGAAGATGATCGCCCTCGCTGATGAATTTCAGCGCACTTTCATTCTCCCATTTCCATTGCGGATAATAACCTTCCTGTTTTTCCAGTTCGGCGTAAAAATTTTCATCCCCGAAAAATGAAAAAGGAAAATAAAATTTATAACCGGAGTCAACACATTCGTAAATGGAAACAAGCGGATCATTTCTGAAAAAACGGGAAACGTCAACACCTAATTCTTTTTTGTAAAGCGAAATGACTTCCTCAGCAGGGAATTGTGCGACGAGCGTGCTCGGTTTTCCGGTAAGAGGGGAGAGGACGTTGCTCATTTTTCTTTCAGGATGAAATGAACATTTCCGTTGTTGAATTGGCGTATGCGCGCAGAAATATTTTCTTTGGAAAAATAATCGTGAACGGCGCGCCGGCATCCATCCCACAGGTAATAATCGTCAATAAGGATCAATCCGTTTTCAGCAACGAGCGGGTAAAGAAATTTCAGGCAATCCATGGTGGAATCGTACCAGTCTCCATCGAGGCGAAGAATTCTGAGCGGTTCTTTTGTTTTGAAATGCGGCAAAGTATCTGAAAAAAATCCGGGAATGGTTTTAAAATTTTTTGCTCCTGATAATTTCATGGCTTCTATCGCTTCTTTCTCATTCGCTTTGCAATTGTCGAAATAGAAAGGAGAAGATTTATCGGCCTGCCATGCTTTTGCTTTTTCACCGTCAATATCTTTTGCCGGAGGAAGTCCTTCAAAACTATCGAACAGAAAATAGTCACGCTCATTCCCGAGCAGCATCGCCATTGCCGCAGTCATTCCGCCTTTCCACACGCCGCATTCGGCGACCGCACCTTTTTCTTTTCCGTATTGTTCGGCAAGAAAAAGATTATCCATGAATTCCTGCTCAGGCACCATCGTATGTGCGCGCACGGTTTCGTAGATGCGCGTGAAGCGTTTCTTCCTCGAGGAATCTTCGAAATAACGGATCACACCTTTGACCATTTTGCGTTGTGTATGATGATGTTTCCGTAATCAGTGTAAGCAGAAAATTCAGTTCCGTTGTCAGTTACGGTAAGCGAACAGATATCTTCTATCCAATCGGTGTGTCCTCCTCCGGGAAAATAAATTGCTGCGAGCAATGAATAATGATTCGGCGCGATGAGACTCGCGGGAATCTCCACGCTTACATTCACAACCGGGTTGCTATTGTAAAATTCTTCGAGTGGTTTGATGAGCGAGCAAACGCGGAATTTTAATTTGTCGAGCAATGCAAAACAGATCCACGCACCTCTTTGAAATTTATCAATGGAAAGAACAGCAGAAATAGTGATCGCTTCATTGTGCATGAATTCTCCTGTGGCTTTTTCATTTTTCATCGTTTGCACTTTCCTGAAAAACATTCCTTCCGGTTTGCTCCCGCTGAATTCATAAACACCGGAATTCATTCCGCTATCAAGATAAGCGCGCGATACGTCGGCAGTTTTTCCTGACGTTTTTATCATTCCCGATTCGATAAGAATAGCCGATTTGCAGAGTTGATTTACGGCACCGATGTTATGGCTCACAAAAAGAAGTGTTCTGCCGCTGCGACTGATATCTTCCATTTTCCCTATGCAACGTTTCTGAAATTCATTATCGCCAACGGCGAGCACTTCATCGATGATGAGAATTTCCGGTTCGAGAAATGCAGCAACTGCAAAAGCAAGCCGTAATTGCATTCCGCTGCTGTAATGTTTCAGCGGCGTGTCGAGAAATTTTTCTGTTCCCGAAAATGCAATGATCTCGTCGAATTTTGCAGCGATCTCTGCACGTTTCATCCCGAGAATGGAACCATTGAGAAAAACATTTTCTCTGCCGGTAAGTTCAGGATGAAATCCTGTTCCCACTTCGAGTAAACTTGCAACGCGCCCGCGCACGACGATCTTTCCGGAAGTAGGCGGTGTGATCCTCGAAAGAATTTTAAGCAAAGTAGATTTTCCTGCGCCGTTTTTTCCGATGATGCCGATGGAGTCGCCTTCCATGACATCGAAAGAAATATTTTTCAGCGCCCAGAAAGTTTCTTTAGAACTGCTGCCCCCGGAAAATACAGATGCGATCGAATCGCGCAGGCTCATGTACGGCTGCCGCTCATGCAGGATCCTGAATGATTTTGAAACATTTTTTATTTCAAGGATAGGCGTCATGCAAGGTCGGCGAAATAAGATTCTGTTTTACGGAAATACCAGAACGCAGCAATGAGAATAAAAAGGGAAGAGGAGATGCTGATAAGAAGCATTGTGGTGTCGGGCATCATTCCATTGAAAGAAGAACGGAAAAGTTCAATGGCGCTGGTCATGGGATTGCAGGACAAAAGAATTTTCAACCAGTAATGACCATCGGCGAAACGTAATGGATAGATAACAGGTGTCATGAAAAAAAGTATCTGGATCATGAACGTGATGATGTAGCGGAAGTCGCGGTACTTCACATTCAGCGCAGCGAGTAAAGTTCCCATTCCGAAAGTAGAGATGACGGTGAGAAGAATGGCAGAAGGAATTCCAATGACAGCAGTGTTGAGATGAAACGGAAAATGATACCAGGCAAGCATCACGATCAACAATGGAATTCCGATCATGAAATCGAAAAGTGCGCCGAGAACCGAAGAAAGAGGGATGATGAGGCGCGGAAAATAAATTTTACGGATGATGTGTGCATTCGTCACCATGCTATTGCCTGCATTGGTGACACCGGAAGAAAAAATATTCCAGAGCAGCAATCCGCAGAAAGCAGAAAGCGGGTAGGGGAGGTACGTTTTCCCTTCCATCAGTTTTCCGAATGATAAAGTAACAACGAGCATCATGAGCAGCGGTTGCAAAAGTGTCCATGCAAAACCGATGACCGTTTGTTTGTAACGGACTTTGATATCTCTCCACGTAAAAAAATAAATGAGTTCCCTGAAATGACTCATTTCTTCCAGTCCGGGACTGAATTTTTTTTCGGGCAATATTTCGTATTCCATTTTACTCATTCCAGAAAGAAAGATCGAGACCGGTCATCTGCGAGAGCCGGTCATTGTAAGGTTTAAAATATTCAATGAGAATTTTTCGTGTTTCCTCATCCATTTCGGGGTAATTTCTGCTGGTGCGATTCACATTGCGGAGCATTTCTCCAACACCATACGCCGTCTGGTCTGACATGACTCCCCTCGCCATTTTTTTCAGCGGATTTTCATTGCGTAAAAGTTTTTTCAGGATGCGCGCATACGTGTGCGAAGAAACTTTTTTTGTTTCGTTATAGCGAATGTTCACACCGGGCATGAAAGAATCATCGACGCCGAGCATCGAAAAACATTTTTTGCAAAGTACCGACGGATCATTTTTGAATTCATCGAAAAGCATGTACACTAAATTTTCTTTCGGGAAAATGGAATAAATATTCCGGAGATGATCGGTGTAACGGCTCATTCCTACGAGCAATGCATATCTCCAATCCTTTTCATTTTTTTCCGGCTCGCGGACAAGATCAGCGAGAAGAGAAAATGGTTCACGAACAGATCCGGCATTCCGCTCCATGAGGTATGCAGAGTAAGTACGCTCGACCGGGTGGCGGAGAATAAAAACGAGTTTTACTTGGGGATTGTGCCGGTAAAGGCGCTCGAGTCCGCCCATGTTGCTATAGAGCAGCGCATTTTTTGCGACGAAAAGTTTATCTGTTTCAGGCCTGATAAAATATTTCCGCGTTGCTTTATTGAAACCGCGTGCATATTCATGCGGGTCGGTGAAATAACTGAATTCCTTCTGCGGGTGCGTTTGCAGTTGAGGATGTTCTCCGAGATAATGTTTGAGCGAAGTAGTCCCTGCTTTTTGGGCGCCAACGATCATGAGCTCGATCCTGCCAGTGTTTGATACCTTTGCCGGGGCCATATACGTTACCAAGTTAACAACAATTTCAGAACGAAAATGGATTTAATATTCGCGACGCACAACGACGGAAAAATAAAAGAGATCCGTTCGCTTCTTTCAGGAAAAGCGCGCGTTTTTTCACTCGGCGAATTGAATCTGAATGAAGAAATTGATGAACCGTTCCTTACGCTTGAGGAAAATGCAATGCACAAGGCGAAAGAAATTTTCCGGCGCACCGGCAAAGCATGTTTCGCCGATGATACCGGGCTTGAGGTTCATTCACTCGGAGGCAAACCGGGAGTGCTTTCGGCGCGTTATGCGGGCGAAGCAAAAGATCCTGTCACCAATATGGAAAAATTACTTTTGGAAATGAAAAACAGCAAAGACCGTTCTGCAAGATTCAGGACCATTATAGCTTTTACCGATGGAAAAAAGGAAATGATCTTCGAGGGAATTGTGAATGGCAAAATTTCAAAAGAAAAAAAAGGAAATAAAGGTTTTGGCTACGATCCTGTTTTTATTCCGGAAAATGAAACGCGCACATTTGCTGAGATGGAACCGGAAGAAAAAAATAAATTCAGCCACAGGGCGAAAGCGGTACGAGATTTCATTTATTGGCTTCGGATAATTTTATGAAGGTGGTTACTGATTTATACGGAGAATACTGATTACGAATAGACAGATTTTACAGATGTGGACTTATTTGTACATCTGTTTACATCCGTAATTTGTATTCTCCGTAACACGTCCGTAATCCTCCCCTACACTTATACAGTTTTTAACAACACTTCTTGAAAACCCATTGGGAGGACGTCGCACTCCCGCATTCAAACTCCTATCTTTGCTTTGATTATGAAGATCCGTATTGGTATCATTTTCGGTGGTTTTTCAAAAGAGCGGGAGATCTCATTTGCAGGTGGAAGAACCGTCTTTGATAATCTCGACAAATCGCTTTTCGATGCTGTTCCTGTTTTTGTGGATAGTTTCGGAAATTTCATCCTGCTCAATTGGGAATTCATTTACAAAGGAAGCATCCGCGATTTTTATCCTCCTGTTGAAATGGTGCCGGATTCTCCCGGCGAATTCCAGGTCTATGCCGAAAGTTTGAATCCCGGTGAGAAAGTGATCGATGAAATGATAACGGTGCTCGGGGAAAAAATTCTTCCTTCTGAACTGAAAAATAATTTCGACCTCGCATTTCTCTGCCTTCACGGGCCTTTCGGGGAGGATGGCCGCATCCAGGGAATGTTTGAATATCTCGGCATTCCATATACCGGGAGTGGCGTTCTTCCTTCGGCAATCGGCATCAATAAAGTGATCCAGAAAAAACTGATGGTGAATGCCGGATTTAATTCTCCGCAGTTTTTTTCCGTTACGAAAAATGAATGGACCAAGGATCCTCATTCTTGTTTTGCACGTGCTGAAAAAGAGATCGGCTTTCCTTTAGTGGTGAAAGCTGCGAACCAGGGTTCATCCATCGGGGTGAGTATTCTCAGGGAAAAAAATCAAGAGTCGTTTGCCAATGCGGTGGAAAGAAGTTTTTTTGAGAGACACCTCGCTGCTGCTGAATGGAAAACTTTCTCAACACAGGAAAAAAATGATTACGTGCGCGTGCTTGCCGATATACGCGAAGGCATAGGCATGCCCGTGCAGATGCGCACGAGTGGAAATTCTGAAATTATTCACCACCCTGATGTTCTTCTCGAAAGGATTGAAAAATATTTTGAAAAAAATGATAATGTAATCCACCTGGTTTCGCTGGATGGTGAATCGGAAGTGCTGATCGAAGGATTCATCACCGGGAAAGAATTTTCCTGTATCGTGGTGGAAGATGAGAATGGAAAACCGGTTGCTCTTCCACCCACAGAGATCCGTAAGGGCAAAGAACTTTTTGATTACCGTTCAAAATATCTTCCGGGGCTTTCACGCAAGATCACGCCGATAGAATTACCCGATGAACAGATCGAAGAGATCCGGAAAGAATGCGAGCGTCTTTTTTCATCACTGGATTTCGATGTGTATGCGCGCATCGATGGATTCATTTCACCGGAAGGAAAAATTTTCCTTAATGATCCGAACACCACTTCGGGAATGATGCCGTCTTCTTTTTTCTTTCACCAGGCCGCTGAGATCGGGTTGGATCCTTCCCGGTTTCTCACGTATATCATTCACACTTCTCTCCGCTGCCGGATGAAGCAGGAAAAGAATTCGGGACACGCTGAAGAAATGCTGAAGCAATTGAATGAGGCGATCGACCGTTCGAAAGAAAAGCAGGAAAGAAAAATAAAAACGGCTGTTCTCCTCGGTGGCTATTCATCCGAGCGCCATATTTCAGTCGAGAGCGGAAGGAATGTGTATGAAAAACTTTCCTCTTCCACCAAGTATGCTCCGCTCCCGGTTTTTCTTTCCGGCGATAATAACGATCATGAACTTTATACTATTCCCGTAAATGTTTTGCTGAAGGATAATGCCGACGACATCAGGGAAAAAATTATGAGTTGGAAAGTTCACCCGGTTGTGAAAAATATTATCCGCCGTTGCGAATGGATCACAAAAAAATTCTCTTCACCCGGTGCGCTTGCTGCTCCTAAGAAAATTTCTTACGAAGAACTTGCCGCAATGGCCGATGTGGTTTTCATTGCGCTGCACGGCCGTCCCGGTGAAGATGGCGCTGTGCAGGAAAAACTTGATGCGCTTGGAATTCCATACAACGGTTCCGGGAAAAGCAGTTCAGAGATCACGATCGATAAATTCCGGACGAATGAGATCCTGATGCAGAATGGATTTCTCGCAGCCGCGCACCTGCTCGTAGGCGAGAAAGAATGGAATGAAAATAAAAACGAAGTTCTCCGCCGTATCGATGAGAAAATAAAATGGCCCTTCATTGCAAAACCTGTCGATGATGGATGCAGCAGCGCAGTGAGAAGGATCAGGAACAAAGAAGAACTGGCGGCCTTTGCAGAATTGATCTTCCGCAAAACAGAGGAATTCGATGCGTCAAAAGCAGAATTGCTCAGGGTAAAACCCAAAGAAGAATTTCCGCGGAAAAAAGTTTTTCTCGTTGAAGAACTCATCAGTAAAAAAGATGCCGCACATTTTCTCGAGGTCACCGGCGGACTGATCACGAAGTATGACGATAAAGGTGAACTGGAGTATGAAGTGTTCGAAGCTTCCGAAGCTTTATCAGAAGGAGAAGTGCTTTCGCTCGAAGAAAAATTTCTTGCCGGGCAGGGACAGAACATCACGCCCGCACGTTATGATCACGATCCTGTGAAACGCAGAAAAATTTCGGATAATGTTAAGGCAACTCTCGGGGCAGCCGCGCGTCTGTTGCATGTACAGGGTTACGCGCGCATTGATGCGTTCGTACGCGTGTACGCCGATGGAAAATCGGAAATAATTTTTGTGGAGGTGAATTCTCTCCCGGGAATGACACCCGCCACGTGCATCTTTCACCAGGCCGCGATCCAGCGTTACAAACCGTATGATTTCATTGACAGAATTCTCGACTTCGCATTCGCCCGCAAGCAACGGCAGGTCAAAAAAACTGCCTGATCCCATGTTTAAAAATATTTTCACTTTCCTCAAAAGCCGCACGTTCCTTATCAATATCGGGATTGCGATCGTCGCATTGCCATTGGTGATCTGGTGCATTTTTCTGTGGCTCGCATCGTACACGCATCACAACGACACGATCACTGTTCCTGATTTTAGAAATTTAAAGATCCGCCAGCTCGATGATTTTGTTGCCGATAAAAATATTTCCTACGAGATCATCGATTCCATTTACGATCCGAAACAAGAAAAAGGAACCGTCATCAAACAGGATCCTGATCCTGGCGACAAAGTGAAGCAGGGAAGAAAAATTTATCTCTACGTTACTTCCAGTCAGCCACCGAAAATTGCAATGCCCGATCTGGATGGAACAAAAAGCAATAAGCCAATGTCGGACCGGCAAGCGGTTCGCGTTTGCGAGAGTTACGGATTACGCACGAGCATCACCATGGTCGATGATGAAAGACAGGATCTCGTGGTGAGTATGCTATACGATAAAAAACATATTGCACCCGGAACGATGATCGAAAAAGGATCACTCATCACGTTGAATGTCGGAAAAGGTTCTGCCAACAGCAGCTCCGGTTTTGCAGTTCCTCAACTTGTGGGAATGACGTTTCGTGCAGCGCGCGGAAAAATGACAGACCTCGGTGTGGAATGGGTGCTCATTCCTGATCCCGGTGTGAAGGATACGCTGAATGCGATCATCTACAACCAGGATCCTCCTGCAGGAAGAGATAAAAGAATGTTGCAGGGATCGACGATTGATCTTCGTGTTTCAGGAGACAAATTGCAGATCAGCAGCGGCGATACAACCAAAGTGAAAAGACCGTAAATTAGATTGAAAATGAAATTTATTTTTTCATCCATAATATTTTTTTCTGCAACATTAATTTTCGCGCAGACTTCTTCGAACGGAGAAAAATTAATTCCGCTCACGGAGAATGCGATTCAGAAACAGGAATCCCTGTTGCGATCTACGCAGAGAACTGCCACTTTCCCCAACGATACGGTTGCGCTTCCTTCTGCAGGATTGCGCGATAATTTTTCTTACGATTCGCATCAACCCGATACCACGATATGGGATCTTACAATATCTCCTCCTGTTTTTGTGAATCGCACATGGGCGTTCTGTCCTCCCGATCTTGGTGTGTGTACATTCGACGGCCTTGACATAAACGGAATGCCGTATGATTCGCTTGCGGCGCCGAACAGCACCGGCCGTTGTGATAGTCTTACATCGCGCCCGCTCGATCTCAGTGCATATTCTGTTGCCGATTCTGTTTACCTGAGTTTCTGGTACCAGGCGAAGGGAAGAGGTTATGCGCCGAATACAATGGACTCGCTCATCCTGCAAGTGAGTGCGCGCGGATGGAATCCCAATCAAACGATCACGAACTGGAAAACAGTTTGGTTTCTTGAAGGATACAATCCATCGATCTCTGATACACTTTTTCATATCGTGATGTTCAAGCTCGATAGCGCATCTTATTTTGTGAAAGGATTGAAATTCCGTTTTATCAATTGGGGATCCCGTTGCGGAAGCAATGATCATTGGCATATTGATGATGTGTATATGAAAAGTCTGCGCAGTGCGGCTGATACTTTTTCACGTCATGTCGATTTTGTTTATCCTGCGAGTTCCGGCCTCACGGATTACTGGGCTGTTCCTGTTACACATTTCAAACCTTCGATGATGGCTTCGAATTTCGAAGTGCAGATCGCGAATCACGATACAATTTCTACAGGAAGAAGTGTTACGTATTGGTACGATGTTTTAAAATCAGATAACACGTTGCTCACTCCGATCTATCCGAATGCAGCAGGAGTTACTCAAACGATCATGCCTTTCGCCACTTCGGGATACATGAGTTATGCGCCAATCACAGATCCGCCCATCGGATGGAACTACACGCAATTTTCGCTTCAATCAGACACTACAACTTTTCGCGTGCAGCATATTTTGCACAGTTCGACTGACATTGACACCATGGTGCAGAATCAGAAATTCTATAATTATTATGCCTACGATGATGGAACTGCTGAAGTAGGTTACGGACTTATCGGAACGAATTCTTCTCTTGCGTATCAATTCACGATGCCCATTGGTATTAATGATACGCTGAAAGCTGTGCAGATGTATTTTCTTCCTGTGCGCGACCTGCTTGATCTTGATGTTTATGATTTTCAACTTACAGTTTGGAATGATGTGGGTAATGCTCCGGGCTCAGTGATCTATCGCCAGCGCAACCAGCATATCGGGAGAAAATTTGAATCGACCGATCGTTTTGTAACGTACACTATTGATAGCGGAACAGTAGCGCTGCAGTCGGGACAGAAATATTATATCGGTTGGGTGCAATCGACGGCCGACATTCTTTATCTCGGTTTTGATTTCAATACCGATCATCACGACAAGATCTATTACAACACCACCGGCAACTGGTACACTTCCATTTACAATGGATCGCTCATGATGCGGCCGGTTTTTTATAATGCGTACGATGTTTCCGGCATTGCAGAAAATTCTGCGGGAAATAATTTTTCACTTTATCCGAACCCCGCAAATGGAACGGTGAATCTTGAAATGAAAAATGCGAATGAGAATTATGCTGCTGTGGTCACGGATATTTCCGGAAGGGAAATTCTTCCGCCAATAAAATTTTCCGGGAAAACTTCCATCGATGTTGCTGCGTTGAATGCCGGAATTTATTTTGTGCGGATCTCCAATGAAAAAGGAGAGGTGATAGGAACGAAGAAGCTGGTGGTGAACTGATCAAACCAAAATTTCCATCTTAATATCCGCTCTTGCCCACGGTGCATTTCCCAATGGAATTTCTTTGAATCCCAATTTGTAATACAATTGTATTGCGGCAGCAGAACCCTTTTTATTGGAATGAAGAATTACTTTTTCTGCGCCGATTAGTTTTGCTTTTTCAAGTGTTGCTACGCCGAGATGATAACCGATCTTCAGTCCACGGAAATTTTCATCGACGGCCATTTTTGTCAATTCATAAATATTGTGGTCTTCATACGTGAGTGCGCATGTGCCCACGATCTCTTCTTTGTATTTCGCGAGAAGAATAGCTCCCCCGCCTTCAAGAATATATTTTTCCGGATCGCTGAGAACAGTTTCATCCGATTCTTCAACGAAAAAACTTTTTGAGATCCACGCGATGTTGAGATCTTTGAAAATTTTCGAATGTTCTGTTTTGAATTCAATAATGCAAAGATCTTCGCTGATCTTCTTTTTCATTGGAGAAATGGTGTGTGTCATAGTCCTTCTTATTAGTCAGCCTTCGACAAGCTCAGTCTGACAATTATTTTGTTGAACGTTGTCTATTCACTCTGGAAAAAAAACTTTCAGTTTTCAATCGGTCTTCACATTCCTCCATCGCCTTCATTAAATTATTCTCTGTCTTCACCATCTGAGTCACCGCCGCGCTGATCTTTTTCCAAACGGGTTGCATTTTTCTGACGAGCGTGTGCGCTTTAGGCGTGAGTGCAAGTACGCGCCTGCGCCCGTCGCTTTTGTCGCTTGAAGAACGGACCAATTTTTTCGCTTCGAGTTCTTTCACGAGCTGAATAAGAGAAGGGTGTGCGATGCCGACTTCCGCAGCAAGATCAACCACGCTCATCGCACCTTTTTTATGCAGCACATAAACCACCGGGAACCATTTCGGTTCGAAGTCTATGCCATGCTCTTTGTAAACGAGCACGCCGTCTCTTCGAATCGTATCTGCGAGCCGCTGCAAACGCGCTGCTACTGCGAGAGGGCCTATGTCGTCGATGATTGCCATGAGGCAAATATAGGTAATAAACTACGTAGTTGACTACGGATTAAGAATAATTTTACCGCTAAGACGCCAAGGCGCTAAGTTTTCTTCGCGCCTTTGTGCCTTTGCGGGAAAATGGAGAAGGAGAACTATTCTTCTATTGGAAAATGGATGTCTTCGTATTCGCAAACAAGTGTTCCCCATTGATCAAGCTCAATAAAATCTTTTGAACCGACAACAGGATTTTTGGCAATGAGTTCATCGATCCGGCTAAGAGCAGAATTGTAATCGGATTCTGTACGAAGAAATTCTGAAGTACCCATTTGATTTGTAGTTTGCTTTTCAAAGATAATTTATTTGCCGCGGGGACGCGGAGGTTACGCGGAGAAAAATCTTAATTTTTTTGAAGTGCCTTAATTGGTTGGTTAATCGATCAATCTAAATTGAAGACTGCTTTATCGCCAACAAATTCAGAGCAACGCCTTTCATGAAAGGCAATTGAAGCGTACCTCTTAGTCAGATCGTAAATGAATTCTTTGTCTCCCCAAACTGTGCTAACAATTTTCTGTTTACTTGGTTTTGATAAGTTCGAAATATCGCCGAAAAGAATATTCAAATTCGATTCATCATATCCGAAACCTAATAAGTACACTTTATCTGCCGACTGCACTGACTTTCGAATGCAGCTGATTTTATCTTCATCAATTCGTCCGAGGGGCTCGCCAATTAATCGAATGTTTCCCATTGCTAAACTAGTATAAAGCATGTTATCATTTCTTTCCCCGAAACGAACGTGTTTCTTTTCCGCACTATTCTGCCATTCTAGATCTGCAATTTTTCCGTAGATATGTTGAATATTGAGCCGGGTTATAAAATCATTTGCTTGGTCATTACCATTTTCAAGTCCTTTCAATGGGTTTTGCATTTTGTGTCTTACGAAATTGTAAATGAAATGCTCAAGAATTCGTTCATAATTGAAGGTAATGAGTTGTAGCTCGAGTTCTCCTGAAATTATTCGACTCATATTGTTTTCCAAATGCAACTCAAGGAAGTTCTTAAGCCAATTTGACTTTATACCATAAAGGTTTTGCCTCATAAGCCAATCTTCAGCACCAATCATAAAATATGAAATTGCAAATTGCCCAAACTCCCGAAAAGGGGCGTTTGTTTCATTTCGGAGAAAAGAATCAATTGAATTACCATTTTTTCCCCAATTAACAAGAGGATCCTTGAATCGTAAGATATTTTCAAAGTAAATTTTTCTTCTCACAATATCAGGGAGATTATTTAAGCGCTTCGATTTTTCTCGACTGAGAAATTGATTGATAAGATCGAGGGCTTCACTATTAAATCTAGCCGAATCGCCGATATCATCAGCAATTCGCATCAATAGACTGATCCCGCCATCAACGCCAAGTTCACAACTCGAACCAGCTCCTGTAACTATAACAACTTTTTTCATTACATAAAAAACCGCCACCGTTCGCCCCGATAATTCGGGGCTATCTCCCAGCAGCGGTCTTCACAATTTATTCGTGCGCTAACTCAATCAGCACATTATTTTTTCTCATCCTTCACTTCCTCAAAATCCACATCCTGTACTTCTCCGTCTCCTTTTTTCTGGTCGGCATTGTCAGCAGGATTTGCATTTGCATCAGTTGCTTCTGCATTCGGATTTGCACCTGCTTGCTGCATCGCTTCGTACATTCCCTGCACAACACCTTGCAGTTTTGCAAGTCCGGCGTCAATGGCAGGAATATCTTTTGCAGTGTGCGCTTTTTTCAATTCTGCAAGTGCATCTTCTATCGGTTGTTTTTTATCGGCCGGAAGTTTGTCGCCGAATTCTTTCAGTTGTTTTTCCGTCTGGAAGATGAGTGCGTCGGCCTGATTTATTTTTTCAACTTCTTCTTTCGCTTTTTTATCGGCGTCGGCATTCACTTCTGCTTCGCGTTTCATTTTTTCGATCTCTTCTTTCGAGAGCCCGGAACTTGCTTCGATGCGAATGTTCTGCGATTTTCCGGTCTTCTTGTCTTTTGCCGAAACATTCAGAATTCCATTTGCATCAATATCAAAGATCACTTCTACCTGCGGAACGCCGCGGGGCGCAGGAGGAATTCCATCGAGAATGAATCTTCCAAGCGTACGATTATCTTTCGCCATCGGACGTTCGCCCTGCAGAATATGAATTTCCACGCTTGCCTGGTTGTCGGAAGCGGTAGAAAAAGTTTCTGATTTTTTTGAAGGAATAGTAGTGTTCGACTCAATGAGTTTGGTGCAAACACCGCCGTACGTTTCAATGCCGAGTGAAAGCGGAGTAACGTCGAGCAGCAATACATCTTTCACTTCGCCGGTGAGCACGCCGCCCTGAATTGCAGCGCCCACAGCAACCACTTCATCAGGATTCACTCCTTTCGAAGGAGCTTTGCCGAAAAATTTCTGAACCGCATCTACGATCGCAGGAATACGTGTTGATCCGCCAACGAGAATTACTTCATTGATATCATTCACCGTAAGATTTGCATTCTGCAATGCTTTTCTGCACGGCTCAATAGTACGTTTGATGAGATCGTCAACAAGTTGTTCGAACTTCGCGCGTGTAAGTGAGCGCACGAGATGTTTCGGAATTCCGTCGACCGGCATTATGTATGGAAGATTTATTTCTGTGGTAGCCGAACTCGACAATTCGATTTTTGCTTTTTCCGCTGCTTCTTTCAAACGCTGCAATGCCATCGGATCTTTAGTGAGATCGAGATTTCCATTTTCACTTTTAAATTCAGCAACGAGCCATTCAATTATTTTCTGGTCGAAATCATCACCACCCAGGTGTGTATCACCATCGGTAGATTTTACTTCGAATACACCATCACCCAATTCAAGAACAGAAACGTCGTGCGTACCGCCACCGCAGTCGAACACAACAATTTTCATATCATGATGTTTCTTATCGAGTCCGTATGCAAGAGCAGCAGCAGTGGGTTCGTTGATGATGCGGCGCACTTTGAGTCCGGCAATTTCTCCGGCTTCCTTCGTGGCCTGGCGCTGCGAATCGTTGAAGTAAGCGGGAACAGTGATCACGGCTTCGGTCACTTCAGTTCCGAGAAAATCTTCTGCGGTCTTCTTCATTTTCTGAAGGATCATTGCAGAAATTTCCTGCGGAGTATATTTTCTGTCGTCGATCTGAACGCGCGGTGTATTATTATCACCTTTCAAAACAGTATATGGAACGCGCTTCGACTCTTCCGTTACTTCATTGAAAAGATGTCCCATAAAACGTTTGATGGAGTACACGGTTTTTTTTGCGTTCGTGATGGCCTGACGTTTTGCAGGTTCACCAACTTTCCGTTCGCCATTGTCAACAAATGCAACAATAGACGGAGTCGTGCGGTGACCTTCGCTGTTGGGGATAACAACTGGTTCATTTCCTTCCATGACTGCCACGCAGGAGTTGGTGGTACCTAAGTCAATTCCGATTATTTTAGCCATAATAGTTTTTTTTAAAAATGTTTTTTTCAATAATGAATGGTCAATTCCTGTGCCAGCGGGCGAATGAAGAATTAATGGCAGGAAACGGCATTAATTACCGGAGTATGAATGTCAAAAAGGCAATGGGAATACCATTGCCTTGTAAGAATAGAAATCAGATTTTTGATCACTGACAACCTGGCACTGCACCATTTCTGTCTTCGAATTTCAGAGGGCAGGTGAATTGTCCGCGCGCGAGTGAATCTTCTGTTTGCGGTGTGATGGAAAGACCGCTTTTTGATTTGGAAATTCTCGAAGAGAAAACGCCGTACCCGTTTTCAATATTCGTGTAATAAGGTTTTTCCTGTACAATGGAAGAAGAAGGCGCATTCACCTGCATGTAAGTGTACAATTCTTCTCCGCCACCATACACAGTGAAATCGATACCGTTGTCTTTTCTTTTTACGATGAGTGGATTATCAGGAACCACGCTGCGGATGAAACGATAAAAATCATTCGGTGCAAATTCTACCGTGTGAAGTGTAGTTGCGTTCTCACCGTCGGTAACTACAGAACCGATCACCCATTCAGGAGTGGTAACAAAAGTAGTATCGCCATTTACATCAATCTCGTAATAATGAAATTTCATTCCCACCTGGTAAATTCTTGCTGACGCAGATCCCTGCCATTCTACTGTGAATTTCGTTGTGGTGTTTATTTGTACCAAACCAATAGTGGTCGTACTCGGCCGTGTAACGTTGAAATCCTCGACGAGGTGCGTCGTTGATTCCACATGGTTGCCGGTTTGATTATTATCAATGACAATTTTGTATTTGTGGCTCGGATCCATCAACGGAGTATTCATGGAATAAATTACCTGTTCGGGAAAATTGAACATTCCTGAATCTTTTGTGGTCAACGTATCAGGCGCCAGCGCATAAGCAGTGATCATGGAGCCATTCGCATCGAGTTCCTGTAGCCAGACAGAAAGTTGATGCGCATAATTGATACTGTCGTATTGCTGCGCCATTGCAAGCGCATTGTCGGGGCCGAGAAATGCTTTTTCTATACGGATGTATTGTTTGGGCTGCGTCTGGTCAAGAAGTCCGTAAACGATGGTGGTTTCTTTCCATTTGTCGAGAATATCGAGTTCATTTTTACACGTCCAGAAAACAAGGGCGAGCGAAAGAAAAAGAAGAATTTTTTTCATGAATGCGGTAATGAAAACAAGCTGGAATTGTGGCTGCAAACATACGAAGTTTTGTCCTTCATTCTGATTGGTTACTTTTGAGGTGGCGTGTATAGCATTGCCAATGGTAGCTATGAAACGATTTCTGGTTTTCTTCTTTTTTTTCATCATAAAGATTTCATTGTTCGCACAGGTTTCCGATACCGCTTTGTGGATTCCGAATGGCCCGGTGAATTCAGTTTACCTGCGCGATAGTATTCTTTATGTCGGTGGAAATTTTTCACAGATCAGCCCGGTGAGCGGACATTTCACTGCAAATGATTCGGTGACTGCTGCTACGGTTCTTCCATTCCCGATGGTAAGAGGAAAAGTAAATTGCATTGCGAAAGACAGTTTGGGAAGAATTTATGTGGGAGGAAATTTCAGTGAAGTTGGAATTGTTCCGTGGAAAAATCTTTTCCGTCTCGACGCAAATGGAAATTTCGATGCAACTTTTCGTCCAGATCCCGATGCAGAAGTAACATCGCTTTATGTTTTCAAAGACACACTTTATGTGGGCGGAAATTTTACAAATATTGAGGGCTTTCCCCGCGAACGTGGCGCATCATTTCATGTTACAGATTCCATGCAAACGCCGGGAAATGATTCTTTACTCGCATTCGATCCGCAGACAGATGATATTATTTACGCTTTTGGAATGGATACTGTGACAAGACTAATGCTTATTGGAGGAAAATTCCTGAACGTGGGAGGCCAGCCCGCAACTTATCTTACGAAAGTGGATCCGCAAACCGGAATTTATATTCTGAGCGGGCCGTTTCCATGGCGAACAACGGTTGATGGCCCGGTGAAATGTATAGAGGTTGAAGGAACTTTTGGTTACGCATACATCGCAGGAGAATTTTCTTCATTCGCTACCACACAGCGGAAGGGAATGGCTGTGGTTTATCTCAGTTCCGGAAATCTTGATTTAAGTTTCAATGCGGGGCTGAATGGAATTGTGAATGACATGAAATTCGTTGGCAGCAGAATTTATATTGGCGGTGCATTCACGATCGCTGACGGGCAGAACAGATTTTATCTCGCGTGCCTCACGCTTGCGATGCACGTGCTCCCGTGGGCACCGGTCGTGTACAATGAAGTTTTTTGTATTCAGCCGTGGAATGATGCAATTTGTATAGGAGGAAAATTCAAACGTGTGGCAACTGATACTGTTTTTTTTGCCGCCATCATTGATTCAACCGGCGCAGGAAATGTTCATGCATGGAATCCAATGTTCGATGCTCCGGTGAACGCCATGATGCCGGGACGGAATGGAAAAATTTTCTGCGGAGGAGATTTTACAGGAGCAGGAGGAGTTTTGCGTTCCAATTTGTGTTCCATAAATATTTACACGCAAACGCCAACGTTGTGGGCGCCCACGCTTGATGCGCAGGTGCACTACATCACTGCAAATACAAATTCACTTTTCATTACCGGAGATTTCGGCCTTGTAAATTCGCAAAACCGCGCACGCATTGCTTCATTCGATCTTTCTACCGGCAATGTGAATGCATTCAATCCCGGGGCAAATGGATTGATCCGCAGCATTGCGCTGAATGATTCCATTGCATTCCTCGGCGGAAATTTTACAACCATTGCCGGACAGGCGAGAAATAATATTGCATGTGTTACAATAAATAATTCTCTTGCCACAGCATGGAATCCCGGTTGTACAGGAACGGTGAATAAACTTATTCTCGATAATGATCATTTGTATGTGGCGGGATTTTTTCCGCAGATAGGCGGGCAGATGCGCGATAATTTTGCACGTGTGAGCACAACAACAGCGCTTGTGGACTGGAATTGGATCTGCAATACGGACAATGGAATTTATGATATGGACCTTTACAACGGAAAATTATTTCTTGGCGGATGGTTCAGTCAGGTTGCAGGAATTCCTCGCGTTTATTTTGCTTCAGTCGACACGGCTTCCGGAACTGTGCTTGCCGACAATCCGATGTTCGATCAATACACAAGAAGTTTTGCGCGTTACAACAGGGATCTTTTTATTTCAGGAGCATTTTCCATTGTAGGTTCTTCAAATTATTACCCCGGAGTTTGTGATTATGATAATTTCACTTCTTCATTCGAAGCGTGGACACCAATGCCGGATGCTTTTCCCGTAACGATGGCTGCCACCCAGGATTGGTTATTTGCAGGCGGATCTTTTTCCAACATCGGTTATCGTTATCATCCGAACCTCTCCATGATCAATATCAATAACATTACATCGGTGAATGAAATTGAGCAATCGTCTTTCATGCAGTTATTTCCTGACCCTACCAATGGAATTTTCACGGTCAGTACAAAAAATATTTCAGAAAAAATTTCACGCACCGGAATTTATGACGTGACAGGACAGGAGATCAGCGCAGAAAATTATTCCGGTATCATGAATGGAGATCATTTCAGTTTCGACATTTCTTCGCTGGCGAATGGAATTTATTTCCTGAGAATAGAAACTGCAGATGGAAGATCGTTCAGCGGTAAGATCGTGAAAGACTGATCAGCGGATGAAGTCGAGCGGTTGTGTCACAGGATCCACGTATAGATAATGAACCGTGTTCTGGTCAAGCCAGTAATTGAGCGAAGCGGTAGTTGTTCTCGCTGCGAATAATCCGTACCCGCCGGAAATGTTGGAGAAAGGAGGAAGGTCGGCTGCCGAATTGCTATTTGCAGTTGCCACGTTCATGTAAGTCGCCACATCATCTGTTGCCCCTACAAAAATGAGATCAACTTTTCCTGTAATGCGGTGAACCATCGGATCAACATGAATAAGATTTTTCAGCACATTGAAAAAAGTATGGCGTTCGAAAGCATATTCCAGTTGCAGATTTCCCGCATTCGAAGAAGCATCCTGTTCGGTGAAATACCAATCCACATATTTCTGAGAAGTCTGGGTGGTATCGAAAACAAATTGTTCGGTGTAATGAAAACGCAGGATCATCCGGTAACGATATCCGTTCACGCCGGTTTTGAATCGCATAACAATGTTGGTGGTATCCCACAAATTCAGCGGCATGAAATTGCTGACGGGATCAGTGATGGTTACATCGCCGGGGATTTTTGTAATGGAAGTTGCCGTAGTTCCTTTCACGAGATCTTTCACCACGATCTTGTATTCGCTTCCGTCTTTCAGCACCGGGAAAGTTCCGCGGTATAAAACCTGGTAAGGATGGACAAACAATCCACTGTCCCTGGGTAAGGTTGTGTCAGAATACAACTGGTAAGAAGTCATGAAATTTCCATTGTACCAGCGTTCCACTTTCACATCCAGCCGCCCCGGAGCAAAACTGATCGTATCATTATTCTGAGCCATCACCAGCGCATTGCCTTCGCCAAGAAAAACTTTATCGATACGCACATATTGAACAGAATCGTGTGGATCCAGCAGCCCGTAACATACAAGCACATCTTTGTAATCGGCATTAATGTCGAGCGTGTTCTTGCAGCCACCGTAAACCACGAGGATGAATGCAGGAATAAAAATGAAACGAAAAATGTAATATGAGATTTTTTTCACGTTTCCAAAGATCGTAAAAAAATCAGGGTTGCGAACGGGCAGGATCGCCCATTACATAAACAGGCCCCAGCGGGGCAATAACGTCACCTGATTTCTCCAATGAAACTGCAAATGATTCTGTCTGTTGCACCGTTTTCATCATTTGAATTCCGGAATTATTATTAACAGAAAAACTTCCTTCATTTATAGGATTTCCATTGACAAAAGCCCACAAAACATATTTCTGATCAGGAGAGGTCATTGGTAAAGTCATCGGATCAACAGCCACTTCCATTGATTTCATATTCCAGTGCACGACTGCTTTCATCGGATGTCCCGGAATTTTACTTTCCAGTGCAACATTCTGCGTCATCGGGTCGCGCAAAAAATTCAGAACACGCCGCACACTGTCCATTTTTCTGCGGACGATGGCAGTTCTTCCCGTCATTCCATCCAGCGCCGTGTCGGTGATGTGGTTGGATGCAGCAAGAACGGCATCATCATTTTCTTTCGTAGCATTGAGATTATGCCATTGGAAAAAATTCACGCTGATGCTGATGATAAGAAGAAGTGATGCTGCAACAGCAAATGGTTTCCATGAAAATGTAAATGGAGTTTTTCCTGAGACAATTTCATCATCAGATTTTTTTTGAACTTTTTCGCCGGAAACAATGCTCAGAATTTTCAATTTATTTTTTTTATCGGGAATGATCCGGTGTTCCTCCGCATATTTTTCCATCGCGATCTGCAAACGTTCTATCTCGTAACGAATCTCCGTATGAAGCGCCGCCATTTTTTCCACTTCACGAATCTCATCGTGCGATGCAGCCCCGAGCACATACAGCTCGAGAATTCCGGTCGATATGTATTCCTGCGGGTTCATTTCATGAGTTCGCGCAAACGGGTCATCGCTGCTTTAACGCGTGTTTTAATTGTGCCGAGGGGAATTCCGAGTTCATCTGAAACTTCGCTTTGTGTATAGCCGCCGAAATATAAAAGTTCGATCAGTTGTCGTTGTTCCGGCTTCAGTCCATCCACAAGTTTTTTTAAACCGATATGATCGGTACCCGTTACCTGGTTATGTTGCCGGTCAACGGTATATACGTAATCTTCTATGCTGCGGACTTGTTCATTCTTGCGAAAATTTTTCGAACGGATTTTGTCAATGGCAGAATTCCGCGCAATGTTCAGCAACCAGGTGTAGAGCCGCGCTTTTGTTGTATCATAACTTGCGATATTATTCCAGATCTTGAGAAAAGTTTCCTGCAAAACATCTTCTGCTGTTTCCTTTTCCCGAATGATCCTGAAAATTACTCCGTAAAGTGCAGAAGAATAATTATCGTAAAGCAAACGCAATCCGCCTTCGTCGTGATCTTTCAGTTTCGCAACGAGAATTTCTTCAGAAGGTAATCTGGTTTTCGGAGACAAGCGGAGAATTGAATAGCGAAGATAAGAAAGAGAGGGGAGACTTGAGAACTGGCAGAAATAAAGAAAAAATTACTTCAGGAAATTCTTCTCATGTTGAATTCTTTTCCGGGTGCAATAACGATCGGAACTTTTTCAACGGTGACGGAACTCGTATCCAAACCGAAAGCACTTTCTTCGGAGAGCGTGATCGGTTTCATGAAATAATAAATATCGAGAATAATTTTTTCGTAAACCGGGAGTTCATTATCGGCAGAAAGATATTTTTCAAGCACCACAAAACGGAAATCGCCAATGACATTCGCTTTATTCAGCGATTCGTAACGCGACGTAATATCCACTTCGTGATTCGTTACCATTTCCTGCACCACTTTCCGGAACAGCAGATTTATTTTTGTGGGAACGCGGAAGCCGAGGAAAAAATCAATCCGAAAAACTTCTTTAGCCACGAGTTCATTCACTTTGTACTCCATCGTGTACGGGCTGTCCGTGCCATGCACGTGCACGAACCAGTACACGTCCGCTCGTTTCGGACGTTTCTGCAGAATGGAATAAATTATTTTCGATTCGATCTCGTCTTTGATGTCGGCGCTCGTGAGATAAACAAGATGTGTTGCGTACTTGGGAATAGAAGTATCCTGTCCGAGTTCCGCAACCATCGGCAGATATTCATCCAGTTTTACAAATTCAACATACCGGTTACGGATCTTCCTTGCATCATACCATATCCACATTAGTGCGATGAGCAGAATTCCTACCATCACGGTAATGAAACCGCCATGCCGGAATTTTTCGAGATTCGCACGAAGAAAAAGTAATTCAATGGGCAGGTAAACGATGAGTACCAATACAACGAGCCAAACTTTCGTACGTTTCATCAGCAAATAATAACTGAGCAGGATGGTGGTCATTAACATCGTGACAATGATCGCGAGGCCGTAAGCAGCTCCCATTTTTGACGAATCGGGTTCACCGGGATAAGAAGCGGGCCACTGATGAAAAAAGATTACGATACCAATACAACCGATGAGCAATAACCAGTTTACAGATGGAATGTAAAGTTGCCCTTTCAGATTGGTTGGATATTTAATGCGCACCTTCGGCCAGAAATTCAATCGTATCGCTTCGTTGATGAGTGTGAATGAGCCGGTGATCAACGCCTGGCTTGCGATGATAGCTGCTGCAGTTGCAATCACGATTCCCGCTCCGTAAAACCAATCAGGCATGATCGTGTAAAAAGGATTATTTGCACGATCAGCAAATTCACTCAGCTTGTGCCCTTCATGACTGATGAGCCATGCGCCTTGTCCGAAATAATTCAGCACAAGACAAATTTTTACACACGTCCAGGTAATGCGGATATTTTTTCTTCCACAATGGCCGAGATCGGAATACAGCGCTTCTGCTCCCGTTGTACAAAGGAAAACTGCACCGAGAATTCCAAGCGCCATTCCTTTATGCGTAAGAAGTAAATGAATGGCATAATAAGGATTGAGTGCATTGAGAATGGTATAGTCATTTTTGATCTGTGAAATTCCGAGAACGGCAAGCATGGAAAACCAAACGAACATCATCGGCCCGAAAAATTTGCCGACGAATTTTGTTCCGAATTGCTGGATGATGAAAAGTGCAGCGAGAATACCGATGGTTACCGATGCGATCGGAAAATTTTTACTCACGCCGCTCACACCTTCCACCGCGGCTGTTACAGAAATTGGCGGAGTAATTATTCCATCGGCAAGCAGCATGGAACCGCCAATGATCGCAGGAAGTAAAAGCCATTTTCTTTTTGTGCGCCGCACCAGTGCATACAGCGCAAAAATTCCACCTTCACCGTTGTTATCTGCACGTAAAGTAAGCAGTACATATTTTATTGTGGTCTGTAAAGTAAGTGTCCAGACGATGCAGGATAACGCGCCGAAAATAATTTCACCGTCAATTTTATTGTCAGTGCCGACTATGGTTTGCAGAACGTAAAGCGGGGAAGTTCCAATGTCGCCGTAAATGATTCCAAGAGTAACAAGGAGCCCGGCGAAAGTTACTTTTTTGTGAAGGTTAAGATGGTCGTCTTTTGACATGACCTTTGTGAAAGCCGGAGCAAAGTTATGAGTTTACAAAACGCAGAAATGGCGTCAAAAAAATATTATTGGTGTTGTAATTCATAAATAAATATCAATAGATTATTCCGGCTGAAATGTACAGCGCATTTCCGTTCACAGCAGGCGCGTGCGCTTGAGCAGGTAGGGCAGCAGCACCTGTTTGAATCCTTCGTTCACATCTGCTTCCACGAGATCAATGCGGTATTGCCCGCAACGGAGTTTGAGTTCCATTTTGTAATCGGTGATCGCTTTCAGGTAATGATCTTTCACTTCATTCGGCTGCACTTTCAGTTCTTCACCCGTTTCAATATCCACAAATGTGTAAGGCCTGTTCTCATAATCAAAATCGAGTTCGTGCTTTTTATCGGTAACGTGAAAGAGAATGACCTCATGCCGGTTGTGACGCAAATGCTGCAACGCTGAAAAAAGTTCATCATTGTTCGTTCCCGAATCGAACATATCGCTGAAAATAATAACGAGTGATCTTTTGTGAATGCTTTCTGCGATCTCGTGCAATGCCTGTACCGCGAAGGTTTTTTTATTGGAGAAATCTGTCCTTACATCCAGTAGTTTTCCCAGTTCATGATAAAGCATCTTGTTGTGAACCGTATTGCTCCGCGCGGGCGTGTGCAACTCCACAAACTCTGAAAAAACGGAAAGGCCAACGGCATCGCGCTGCATCTTGAGTAATTCAGTTAGGGCCGCAGCACATTTTACAGAGAAAGTAATTTTATTTTCAATTTCGTCTTTTCCTTTTTCAGGAAAATGCATGGAAGAAGAATTGTCAATCACCACCTGGCAACGGAGATTTGTTTCTTCTTCATAACGCTTCACGAACATTTTATCCGTGCGGCCATATAATTTCCAATCAATATGTTTTGTGGGCTCGCCGCTGTTGTACAAACGATGTTCTGCAAATTCAACGGAGAATCCGTGAAATGGACTTTTGTGAAGGCCCGTGATAAATCCTTCCACCACCTGCCGTGCGAGAAGTTCGAGATGCGAGAACTGCTGGAGTTCCTGGTGATCGAGAGCCATTCAATAAAGATACAACTTCGTCAGAGGAATAAATTGTGAAAGCGAAAATACAAATAGTGATTTCAGACGAAATAAAAAAAGCAGATCGTTGCCAACCTGCTTTCTGAATTCATTATGTGAAATTTTCAGAGTTGCGCTTCGAGTTTTTGTGTCAATACACTTTTCGCAACAGCACCCACTTGTTTGTCCACCATTTTTCCTCCTTTGAAAAATAGAATGGTAGGAATGTTACGGATGCCGAATTGCATCGAAACATTCGGATTATTATCGACGTCCACTTTTCCTACGATCGCTTTGCCATCGTATTCTTTCCCGATCTCTTCTACAATTGGACCAACCATTCTGCACGGGCCGCACCATTCTGCCCAGAAGTCAACGATAACGGGTTTGTCTGATTTGAGAACGATCTCTTCGAAATTGCTGTCTGTGATCTGGAGTGCCATTTGAAATTATTTTTATTTGAAATGATTGAGTGAATTGTCTGATACAAATGTATAGAGAAAAACTTCAGGGGGAAATTAGTTTTGTCTATATGTCTATTGGTAGCGGAATGCGGAATTTGCAGACGTGCGGACTTTTTTTGAGAAATATTATTTTTCGCAGGTCCGCAAATCCCGCATTCCGCTCCCTGAATCACAATCCATACTTATCAATGAGAAATAGCATTGCCGCCATGGATGCAGCGCCCATGTGTAATTCGCGGCGATTCACATTTTTAAACTGATCATCTTCCGTGTGATGATAATCGAAATAGCGCGAGCCGTCGGGCTGAAGGCCGAGTAATGGAGTCCCCTGTGTTTTAAGCGGGCCTATGTCAGCGCCACCGCCACCATGATCAAAATCATAAACTCCGTAAGGAAGAAAAAGATTTCTCCACGATTGAATTTTTATTTTTTTGAGCGAATCCATTTCTGTTCCGAATCCGCGCGGAGTAAATCCGCCGGCATCTGATTCTATTGCGGCAATGTGTTTTTCATTTTTCACTTTGGCAGAATCGGCATACGCTTTTCCTCCGCGGCCGCCGTTCTCTTCATTCATGAATGCAACACAACGTATCGTGTGTTTGGGACGAATACCAAGCTGTTTAAACAAACGAATGGCTTCCACCGATTGAACTACGCCCGCGCCATCGTCATTCGCGCCCGCACCCAGTTCCCACGCGTCGAGATGTCCGCCCACGACGATCACCTGTTCGGGATGTTCACTGCCGATTATTTCTCCGATCACGTTGTACGATTTTTCATCAGGCATCCATTGGCAATTCATTTTTAAAATGAATTTCACTTTCCCATTGGCAATAATTTCATTGTGAAGAAAATCAGCATCTTTTGTTGCAATAGCAACTGCAGGAATTTTTGCCATCAGTGAATCGTTGCGCGCAGTTCCTGTGTGTGGAAATGTATCAATGGAACTCGTGCAGGAACGCACCATAGAACCAATGGCTCCGTATTGTTCTGCGCGATGCGCGCCATCCCATCGGTAATCAACCGTTTCACCATACGCAGCGAACGTGGAAATTTTTTTATCGTCCCAACGATGATTGTAGAAAACAATTTTTCCCTGCACCCCGTTTTTCCCGAGCGAGTCGAGTTGTTTCCAGTTCTGCACTTCTACAATTTCACCGGTCAAACCTTCTTTAGGAGTTGCAACTGATCCGCCGAGTGCGCACACATTCACCACGTGATCTTTTCTTTTTGCATTGGTATATTTGATCGCGCCGAATTCCGGATTGCCACGCACCCAATGAGGAACCATGCAGGGTTGCAGCCAAACTTTATCGAAGCCACATTTATCCATTACATTTTTCATGTATTCCACTGCAGCTTGTGCACCCGGCGAACCGCTCAGTCGTTTTGGCGCAGCAATGCAAAGGCCGCGAAGATTTTCATACGCTTCACCATTCGCCATGCACTCGCGGAAAATTTTGGAGACTACAGTCGAATCGTTGTCGCCGGAATTCACCACTTCGTGCGGCGCATTGGAAAAAGAAAGAATTGCGAAGACGAGAACGGGAAAGGAAGGAAAAATTATTTTTTTCATCGGGAAAGAATTAAGGTCAAAGATAATGATGCTTATTTTATGCCGGGCGAAAATATTAGGAGTGGCGAATTCCTCATTTCACAAGCGCAAAAAAAATCAATACAGCGTACTATAATCAAACCATTCTCTTTTGCGCGTGAGTTTCAGATCCTGCAGCATGGCCGATTTTACATTGATGGTGATGTTGTAACTCTGCCGCACACCGAATGGAATCCAGTTGAACTGCATTTGCCAGCAATGAAGATCGCGGTACACGTTGATGGATGCGCTGGAAAATTTCTGTTTCTGAATATCATAATTCGAATCGAATCCTACTTTCCACTTCGGAGTTACATTCATGTCGCCGGAAAAATGTACAGTTTGTGTAGTCGTGGAAATGAGTGAAGGTTTACTCCAGCTCAATGTGTAACCGATATTGAGCGACCAGGGAATATTAAAATCAACGTAAGCATTCGGATTGGCGTTGATCATATTCAGTTCCTGTTCTGTTCCCCGCGTGGAAGAATAATGATTCGACGCACTCAACCCTCCTTTCCGCAATGAAGTATTCATGCTCACTGCCGCGCCCGTTAGCCGCGCGAGGCGATTTTCTGTTCTCCATTCGAAACGCTCTATTCGAATTCCGTTTGCATCTATTCGATACGGATCGGCGTTAAATGTTCCGTTGACATCGAATTTTTTGAAAAGCTTCAGGCGGAATCCGCCGGTGATGTACGACCAGTTGAAATGTTTCGCCATGAGATTATAACTGAAAGCGAAATTGAGCGCGTCGAGTAAAGTCACGCGCTGTTCGGTAGCTGTTGTGTCATTATCCTTCGGACGTTTTTTTGCTTCAAGATTATTCATGAGATTAAAACCGATAGCGCCGAGATTTCCGGCAGGAGTCGCTCCATAAATCCCGTTTTCAAAAATGGAATATTTTGTCACAGCGCCGAATTCACTCGATTGCACGGAACGATAAAAACCATATTTCGGATTCGTGAAGTCGGGCATGTACGTGAACGAGAGCGCAGGCGTGAGCGTGTGGCGTATGACGGAAAATTTAGTGTGGCGTAAATGGAACATGCCGTAAATTTTCGTGGTCATGGTAGCGCTTGCATTGTAATCGAAACTAATATGCGCGCCGTTTACGGTATCTGTGATCACACTTTCGCCGTTCCAATAACGATTAATAGTTTTGAATTGCGTAATGGAATTCATGGTAGAAGCAAACGTAATTGTGAAATGATGAAGCAAATTGAACGAAGCGGAAACCGGCATGCTTTGCCGTATTCCATTCTTAAAACGCGAAGCCACATAATCGCGCCATTCGTATTTGAGAGAAGAATCGCCGATGCTGATGTTGTTCTGGAATTCGGATGCATAACTCACCGAAACTTTATCACCGATCTTGTTGTACCAGCTCGTGTGCGTGCGGCTTGAATTCCGGAATGGATAAAACCGGTTTATTGTAAGTGAAAGCGTAGGTGCACTCAAATTCACATTGTGCGTTTGCGTATTCTGGCTATGGCGGATATTCGCCGAGAGCGATCCGAATTTCCACGCTTTGCTCCACGAGATGTTGGACTGAAAAGTATTCGAGAGATAATCTGTTGGACGCGAACCATTATTTCTATTGTAGGAAGAAGTTCCTGCATTCACATTCGCAGAAAAACGAATGGAAGGATTGGCTTTCGCATCCTGCGTGTGCGACCAGTTGATGAAAAAATCATTGCGCGCATAACGCGAGGGCAATTCACTTTCGCCGGTGATGATGCGCGAATATTTCAGCGCAAGATTTCCGCTGTACTTGTAGCGTACTCTGTAATTCGTGTACACTTTTGCACCCCAGCTTCCTTTCGAATAAATATCGCCGCGCACCGCCATATCCATTTTATCTGAAATTCCCCAATAGTAACCGCCGTCGCGGAGAAAAAATCCGAGCGTGGGCGACGAACCGTAAGTGGGAATGATGATGCCTGATTTTCTCCCTTTCTTATTCGGAAAAAATCCGAAAGGAACACCGAGTGGTGTGGGAACATCAGCGATCTTCAGGTAAGCAGGTCCCGTAATGATCTTATCGTCCTGTATCACTTTCATTTTCTTTGCGTAGATCGCGTAGTGCGGGTGATCGAGATCGCAGGTGGTAAAAAATCCTTTATAACCATAAGTGACTTTGCCGGTATCTTTTTTCACGATGTCGGCGTGAAGAATTCCGTCGCCTTCTTCGGTGGTGACTTCCGAAATTTTTCCTTTCTGTGTTTTGTAATTGTAAGCGAGATGCGTTGCTTCAAAATCCTGGTCGGCGTTGCTGAAATGTGCTTTGCCTGTATATTTTCCTGTTGAATCTCTGGGGCCGTCGGCAGAAACAACATTGTTATTAAAATCGATCACAATGTAATCGGCCTCGAGATGAATGTCGTTGTAATCTACTTTCGCGCTGTCGTAGAGATAAACCAATTTGTGTTCAAGATCGAAATGAATGGAATCATTCGCGCTGTAATCAATCTGGAAATCGAGTGCGTTGCTACTCTTTTTCACAATGATCTTTCCGGTGTCTGGAGCGAGTGGATTTACAGGAGCACAAAAAAGATTAAAAGATGTGAAGAGGCCGGCGATTATTAACAAAACAGGGAGGAAAAGTCGGTTTGCTGTCTCCTTAGGGACTTTCGTTTGGCGGTATTTTTGTGGGAAGTACAGCAATGAGTTCAAAACTAAATAAAATCGTTTGTATTGCGTTTTATCCTGAATGAATCGTAACGTAGTAAGGCCTGTTATTATTTTCCTGGCAGCATCGATGGTTATGCTGCTGACGGGCTCTTTTGCAACAAAAATCAAGCCCGAAACAAAAAAAATAAGAGTCGTTTGCATTGATGCAGGCCATGGAGGTAAAGATCCCGGTTGTCACGGAGATTTCGCGAAGGAAAAAGATGTTGCTCTTGCTGTGGCGTTAAAATTTGGTAAATATATTTCTGATCATTATCCCGATGTCAAAGTCGTGTACACGCGCACTACGGATGTGTTCGTGGAATTGAACGAGCGCGCAGCAATCGCGAACCGCAACAACGCTGATATTTTCATTTGCATTCACTGCAATTCTGCCTGTGTGAGAAAAAAAGACGCGCATGGAAAATATCACGATCTCTGCAACGAAGAAGCCAACGGATCAGAAACGTATGTAATGGGTTTGCACAAAGCAGAAGGAAATCTTGATGTTGCAAAAAGAGAAAATGATGTAGTGACGATGGAAGATAATTACCAGAACAAATACAATCTCGATATTAATTCAGATGAAGCGGAGATCATTTACAGCTGGTATCAGAATATTTATCTCGAGCAGAGCATGCGTTTCGCTCAATTGTGCCAACAGCAATTTTCCACCAATGCGGGACGTGAAGATAAAGGTGTGAAGCAGGCGGGATTTCTCGTGCTCTGGAAAACGAGTATGCCATCGGTGCTCATTGAAACAGGATTTTTGTCGAGCCCGCAGGAAGAACGTTTTTTATCGGGAGAAAAAGGACAGGATTATATGGCGGCAAGTATTTTCCGTGCATTCCGTTCCTGGAAAGATGATGTGGAAGGAAATAATATTACGTACGATGATGACATTGCAAATATGAAACCGTACAGGATTTTGCCCGAAGACACAGCAGGGCTTAGAAAACCTTTCAACTATGTGACAGGAGGAGTTTCCCCTGCGAAAAACGACAGTGTGAAAAAAAATGAGGACAGTATTGTACAGGATGTCCCGATAGTTGTCGATTCAGAAAAAATAAAAAGAGATAATGCAAAAGCAATTTATCGTGTGCAGCTATTTTCTACCGATAAATTACTTGCTGATGATGCGGCGGAATTCAAAGGATCGCAGGACGTATGGCATTATGAGCAGAATGGAATTTATAAATACACGAGCGGAGAATATTATTCCATGGCCGAAGCGACAAAAGAACAAACAATAATCCGCCAGAATTTTCCGCAGGCATTTATCGTGGCGTTTGACAAGAGCGGAAACCGCATTACCACCGACCAGGCGAAAAAACTGAATGGAAGATAAGAGGGTCATTGGCCAATTGTAATTAGGGCTTGTGTTTAAATAATTTTCCTCATGACCAATTAACAAATTCCTAATTCCCAATGACAAATCCCAATGACAAATGTCCAATGACCATCTTTATTTGTTTAGTACATTTGTACTGTTAAATGGCTAAGAAGAAATATTCCAAAGAGATCAAGACAGGAGTTGTAGTGATAGTTGCACTCGCCTGTTTCATTTACGGGTTCAACTTCCTCAAGGGGCGCGATATTTTTTCGATGAGTACCGATCTGTATGCGGTGTATGACCAGGTGGACGGACTCACGGCAAATAATACAGTACAGATAAACGGATTTAAAGTAGGAACGGTGCGCGACATCAAACTCGACCCTAAAACCAACCGCCTTGTTGTTCATTTCATCATCACAGATGATAACGCGATCGTCACAAAAGGTTCGCAGTGCATGATCTTCAGCGACGGACTTCTCGGTTACAAAGCGATCAAGATCATGGCCGATCCGAAAAATCCAAAGGTGAAAGAAGGCGATACACTGATGGGCACAAATGAAAGCGGGCTGAAAGACCAGGTGAGTGAAGTGGTATTGCCATTGAAGAAAAAATTAGAAGGGCTTGTTTCGTCTGTAGATTCGGTGGTGAATATTTTTCAGGCGGTTCTCAATCAGAATGCACGAACAGATCTTGTCGCAAGTTTCGCGAGCATTCGCACTTCTATTGAAACGTTCGAAAAAACTGCGAAGAGGATGGATACACTTGTTGCTTCGGAGAAAGAAAGATTTGCCGATATTCTTACGAAGATCCAGTCCATTTCCACCAATCTTGCGAACAACAACGAACCACTTTCAAAAGCAATAAATAATTTTGCCGACATCAGCGATTCCATTGCTAAATCGCATTTGAAAGCAACCATCGACAGCGCAAGCGTGGTCATGTCGAATGTGGCCGGCATCATGGAAAAAATAAATGACGGGCAGGGATCGATGGGATTGCTGGTCAACGATAAAAAACTCTACAACGATCTTACAAAAACAAATGCAGATCTTGATTCGCTCATTGTGGATCTGCAAGCTCATCCGAAAAAGTATATTTCTATTTTCGGAAGAAAAAATTAATTCCTGCCTGCATTTAATTCCCGGTAATGGAATACATCGCCCAAACTCTTTTCATACTTCTTCTCATTTCGGGATCCGTGCTCTTTACGATCAACGTTCGGAAGATCCGCAGAAATATTCTGCTTGGAAAAAATACAGACCGAAGCGATCACAAAAAAGAAAGATGGATGACCATGGTTCGTGTAGCGCTCGGGCAATCGAAAATGGTTTCGCGTCCGTTGCCTGCTGTACTGCACATTTTTGTTTACGTCGGATTCATTGTCATCAATATTGAAGTGATAGAAATTATTGTCGACGGAGCTTTCGGTACACATCGTGTACTTTCTTTTCTCGGGCCGCTTTATTCCATTCTCATTGCCACATTTGAAATTCTTGCGGTGCTTGTTTTTCTCGGGTGTTTCATTTTTTTCTGCCGGAGAAATATTGCAAAGGTAAAACGCCTTGCGAGTAAGGATCTCGATGGATGGCCGAGATCGGATGCAAATTATATTCTCATAATGGAAATGCTGCTGATGACGGCATTTCTTTTCATGAATGCAGCCGATCTGCGTTTGCAGTGGATCCATTTCGGCCATTATGCAGGAGTGAAAGTTTCTTCTTCTGCATTCCCGGTGAGTTCACATCTTGCTCGATTTTATGGTGGCGCATCGTTAAAAGGATTAGTGATGGCGGAACGTTTCTGCTGGTGGTTTCACATTGTGGGCATCATGGCGTTCCTGAATTACATTCCTTATTCGAAACATTTTCATATTCTTCTTGCATTCCCGAATACATTTTATTCCAATTTAAAAGCGAAAGGAGAATTCAGCAATCTTCCTTCCGTGACCAATGAAGTGAAAGCCATGCTCGATCCTTCTTTCACTCCGCCGCCACCTCCGGAAGGAACGGTTCAACGTTTCGGTGCTAAAGATGTTACTGATCTTTCCTGGAAACAATTGATGGATGCATATTCGTGTACGGAGTGTGGAAGATGCACTTCGAGTTGCCCGGCGAATATTACTGGGAAAAAACTTTCGCCCAGGAAAATAATGATGGACACGCGTGATCGTCTTGAAGCTGTTGGAAAAAACCGCGATGAGAATAAAGGAAAATTTGTTGACGATGGAAAATCATTGCTTGGCGATCTCATTACGCCCGAGGAAGTGTGGGCGTGTACGTCGTGCAACGCGTGCGTGCAGGAATGCCCGGTGAATATCGATCCGCTTTCCATTATCATTGACCTCCGGAGATTCATGGTAATGGAACAATCGTCCGCGCCGAATGAACTGAACATGATGATGACGAATATTGAGAACAATGCCGCGCCCTGGCAATTTTCTCCTGCTGACAGAATGAATTGGGCGAATGAATAATAAAATGAAAATAGTGTTTGTATTAATTTGCATTGCTTTTTTATTTTCCGAAATGAAAATTATTTCCGGATCAATCTACAGCATTTCTGTTTTTCCGCTGCGGGATACTTTGCTTTATGATTTCGACAATGAAATAAAATTGTACTGTGACGGCAGTCCTTTTAATGATACAAAATCAATTGTGTGCGGCGGCGCAGAAATTATTTCAAAAGGAAATGGTACTTTCATCGCCCATGCATTTCCTTGTGATTCGATATGTAGTACGACTTTAAAAATATTCCGGAATAAGCAAGTTGTATTTGAACAGGAACTTAAACTGTGCCGCGAAACGCCGGAAATGAAGAGTAGAATAGATAAACTTATTTTGTCAAAGCAAAAATAACTGGATGAATAACGAACTGATTAACATCGAAGAGAACGGAAAAAAAATATCCCCGGTTCTTCCCGCGAACATCAAAAATTTTCTCATCGATATTGATGGGACGATCTGCGATGATATTCCCAATGAAGAACCGTGGAGAATGCACGATGCGGAAGTTTACCCGCAGGCGCTGGAGACGGTAAATAAATGGTACGATGAAGGACACATCATCACGTTCTTCACTTCGCGCACCGAAGAACACCGCGACATCACCGAAGAATGGTTGCTGAAAAATGGTTTTCGCTGGCACGGATTACTCATGGGAAAACCACGCGGAGGAAATTATCACTGGATAGATAATCACATGGTGCGTGCTACACGTTTCGATGGAAAATTCACCGACCTCATAGAACGCGAAGCAACGATACAGGTTTTTAAATCCTGATCTGTATAAATCTTTTAAATAAGCGGCGTTCCCGGCTGGCACACGAATAGAGAATATGAACAACGAAAAATTACATGTTCCCACAATGGCAGAACTCACTGCGAAAGGTGAAGTTCCGGAAATATTATTCTGGGTGGGATGTATGGGAAGTTTTGACGATCGCGCAAAAAAGGTCACGAAAGCAATTGTTGGAATTTTAAATCACGTGGGAATTAAATTCGCTGTGCTCGGAACCGAAGAAGCGTGTACAGGCGATCCCGCGAAGCGCGCAGGAAATGAATTTCTTTTCCAGATGCAGGCCATGAATAATATTACGGTGCTGAATAATTACCAGGTGAAAAAAATTGTCACCGGCTGTCCGCATTGTTTCAACACGCTTAAGAATGAATATCCGGAACTCGGCGGAAAATTCGAAGTCATTCATCATACGCAATTAGTTCAGCAACTTATTGATTCCGGAAAATTAAAAGTGCAGGGTGGAATTTTCAAAGGGAAGAAAATTACTTTTCACGATCCCTGTTATCTCGGCAGAGGAAATAATATTTATGAAGCGCCACGTTCCGTAATTCAGAAACTCGATGTGGAATTGGCAGAAATGAAACGCAGCAGGGAAAAAGGTTTATGTTGTGGTGCAGGCGGAGCGCAAATGTTCAAAGAAGCGGAAAAAGGAAATAAAGAAGTAAACGTGGAGCGGACCGAAGAAGCATTGCAATTGAACCCTGATGTGATCGCGGTGGGTTGCCCGTTTTGCATGACGATGATGACAGACGGGGTGAAGCATTTCAACAAAGAAGAAAAAACAAAAGTGATGGACGTCGCGGAGTTGATTGCCTCGAGTATTCGGGGCGAATGAGCTTTAAGAGAAATTCCGGTCAATAGTTTTGGGATTAAAACTTGGCATATTTTATCCGAAATCCTGCATTTTTACATTGAAATCTGACTTTTTAGTATTTTTTAAGTCTTATCCTGTTAGTAACCTCACTTTCATTGGGCAATCGTTCCGGAATAAATGCGAACTTTGCGGAAATTATTGCGCATACCCCCTCTCACAAATCAAAAAAGTATGAGCACAGAAAAAGTAAGAATCAGGTACGCGAATAAGCAGCGGCAATTTTTACAGACGCTTCAATCGCGCGTCGACACCTATTTCAAATCGAACGAGATCAAACGCACCGGCGGTTTTCGAATTTTGATGAAAACTTTCCTGATGCTTGGCTTCTTTCTCGCCCCTTATTTTCTCATGATCTTCGGCGTGGTTTCTGTTTGGTGGGGATTGCTTTTGCTGAGCATTGCTATGGGAGCAGGAATGGCGGGAGTTGGCTTATCAGTGATGCACGATGCGAATCACGGAAGTTATTCCAATAATAAAGTGCTGAACAGAGTGATGTCGTTCTCGATGAATTTCATCGGCGGACATTATCTGAACTGGCAGATCCAGCACAATATGTTGCATCACACTTTCACGAACATCGAAGGACATGATGAAGATATTGCCCCGCTCGGATTCCTTCGTTTTTCTCCGCACGCGCCGTACAGAAAGATCCATCGCTTTCAATATCTGTATGCATGGTTCTTTTACGGAATGATGACGCTGATGTGGATCACGACAAAAGATTTTCAGCAATTGAGTCGTTATAATAAACGTGGACTTGTGAAAGCCGCGAAAAAATCTTACGCCATGCAGCTTTTCATTCTCACCGCAAGTAAAGTTTTTTATTATGCATGGGTAGTGGTACTTCCATTGTACGTTATGAATATTTCATGGTGGGAATTTCTCATTGGATTTTTGTCCATGCATTTCACCTGTGGATTAATTCTTGCCATGGTTTTCCAGCCCGCACATGTGATCGAAGAGACTTCTTATCCGAAACCGGATGCAAGTGGAAATATGGAAAATGACTGGGCCGTTCACCAGCTTTTCACGACTGCGAATTTTGCGCCGAAAAACTGGTTGCTCTCGTGGTATGTTGGTGGATTGAATTACCAGGTGGAGCATCATCTTTTTCCATCGGTGAGCCACATTCATTATAAAAAGATCTCTCCGATCGTAAAACAAACCGCAGAAGAATTTAATTATCCTTACATCTCCAAGCGCACATTCATAGGCGCGCTCGTGTCGCACACGCGTCTTCTCCGCGAATTCGGAAGAGGATAAAATAAAAAATTTTCAAAAGCCAGCGCTCAAGACTGCTTCACTTTGTTCGCAGTGACCGACGCACTGGTTTTTGGAATTTGAGATTTATTTTTTTCACTATGGTACCTTTTTCTCAAATGCCCGCTCACTCCCGAGTCTGGATCTACCAGAGTGATCGGGATATTACCGATGCTGAAGTTTCGGAGATGAAGCAGAAAGCAAATATGTTTTTGCTCGACTGGACCTCGCACGGAAATCTTATGATGGCAACTTTCGATGTGTTGTATAATCGTTTTATAGTTGTGGCTGCAGATGAACAAGCAGCAAGTGCGAGTGGATGCGGGATCGACAATTCAGTTCGCTTTGTTCAGCAGATCGAAAAAGATTACAGATTGAATTTATTCGATAGGATGCTGGTGGCTTATCGCGATAAAACAAATCGTATTCAAACCGTTAAGCTTCATGTGTTCGAACAACTGATGGAAAAAAAAGAATTGAATGGAGATACGATCGTTTTCAATAATCTGATTTCTACAAAAGGAGAAATGCAAACGAAGTGGGAGGTGCCGGTAAAAATGAGTTGGCATTCCAGAATGCTTGTTCTCTGATAATTTTCCAGATGAAAATTTCTTTACTCCGCCGGAGAATTCTCCTACTACTGACTTTTCTCTGGATGATAGGCCTTATTTTCATTCCTGTAAGAAAAGATATTCTTTCCGGCCATTACGAAGGCGACACACCGACGACCAGCCATCTCGTAAAAAAAAATCAGGTGGTAAGCAGTTCTGTCGCTATTGGTTTTAATGGCCATCCAGGTGGAATTGCAGCGTTATTATTTTTCATGCTCATGCCTTTTTTCATTGTATGGGAATCGTTCAACCTGAAACGCCCTTTTTCATTTCCGGCGCGTACATTTCTTCAGCTCGAAGCGCTTTTACTTTTTCTTGGCGCGCCTTACTGTTATTATATTGCTACTTACCAGAATGGAAATTTTTATGAAGACGTGCACAAAACAGAATTGGCAATCGGGGGAGATATTTTATTTGTACAGAATATTGTGATCGCTGTTTATCTTTTTGTGGTACTCGGAAATCCGAACGGAAAGTGGGCGCAGTTTTTCGATGAGCGTGATTAATAGCAATTGAAATGAAGAGTAAGCAATTTCATACTTCAGTGATGTTGGTATTAATTATTGCAGATGTCATTTGTTTCTTCTTCCCTATCATTCATATTCCCGATCCGGAAAATCAATGGAGAGATTTTGTGTTCACTGATTATTATAAAAACGTAGCAGTGCTAATCGGGGATGGACATTGGTACGGAGTTTCTCTGTTCCTGATGAGTGTATTAATGCCATTATTTGCTCTATTAACTATAAGAAATTTTATCAATCCGAAAAATATTGGATGGAGAATCTTGCATATAGTTATTGGAATACTGATGATCTTTTTCGCACTATTCACAAGTATCGTACTCACTTTTGTTTTCTGGGCACCGTCGATCTATCTTACAATGGCCGGCGCAATTCCAATAATAATTACTTCTCTTTGCGGATTGTCGCTGATCGTATTCGGAATTACTCCGAAGTTGTTCCGAAAGTTTCCTGATTCAAAATAAGTGCAGCAAAATATTCTCATCAACTCTTTGCAGTTTTAAATCTCAAATTTCGAATCTCTGATTTACTGAGACGTCACATCCACCTGGTTCACCGGAATTAAATTCACCTTGTATTTTTTTACAATGAGATTCATCAGTGGGTCATGTTCGATCTTCGCCAGAATGCGGTTGGTTTGTTGCGGATCATAACCCATCACCATCTGGTCGGTGAGTTTTAAATAATGTACGCTGAAATAAAATCCTGCGATCACGTACGGGCCGAAAGGTGTAAGCGGAATATCAAAATTACTTCCTGAAATATTGAAAACTGTATTCGGCATATAATCGGCGCCGGTAGAAATATCTTTCAATGCTAAATAATATTGCGCTGCAGCAATGCGCGACGACATTCTCGGATCAGACATGCAAAGTAATCCGGCAAGCGGTTTTTGTTTTTCTGCCTGGCGCAATAATGTTTCTTTTTTCAAACGTTCGTTGTTTCCGTGATGGCGAACGTAATGCTGCACTTCATCCCACCAGGGCGCAACAGGATCTCCACCATCAACACGAATGAGTGCGTGAATGGAATAATCCTGTATTCCGGCGGTGATGCGTATGTCAAGATTTTTTAATTCAGGATCGTTCTTGATTGCGCGCTCGAGCATGGTGCGCTGGTTGCGCGGATGTGTGCGCAGGAGATCGATGCTCTTGATCCAGTCGCCGGCAAGATAACCATCGTGATTGTAAACAGTGTTGAGCAACGAACGGATCTTGCTGTCGTCGTCAATTTTTATTTTCTGTCCGGCAATAATCACTTCCGGTTGTTCTTCGAGTAATAATTGTTCGAGTTCAATTCCGAGTGATGAAGCGTGAAGCATTCCGCAATTCAGAGGTGAACCATCTACGAGATGAAGATCGTGCACGTGAGAAATATATTCTTTGCTCGAATCTTCCGTAAGATGCCCATGACTTTGTATGTGCACATAAAAACGAACGGGGCGATGCACATCATGCGACTGGCGCAATTCATTTTCAATAGTGCGTTTAATATCCATCACCACATCGGGCGTAACAAAAGATCCTGCTGCGCGAATGGTATGATAATCCACATCAATTCCTTTCGCTCTCCACTCTGCAGATACATGGCGGATAGCATCAATCTGAATCTGCGAAAGATCGCGCGCATCTGCGCAACCGAGGAGAATGTGTACTTCGTGTTTGCTGGTGTATGGCATAGGATCGTAAAAATAGAGATAAGAGTTGAGACGGGAGATTAAAGTTGTAGAACTACAGTTTTTTATCAAGCCGTTTGAGTGAGCCCCTTTTTTTATCTAAATAACTTTTGTTGAATGTAAAAATGTAGTGTACCCCATTTCTGTAAATTGTGCAGGAGAATAATCGTAAGCTTATCAGTTAAATTATTCTGTATTAATCTTTGAGTCTTTGTGGCCGACTGAATTTTAGACAGCCACTAAGGCACAAAGAAAAAGCAACTGATAAATTTGTGAACCGTAGTATGAAAAACTGATCATGCTTTAAAATTGTACTTTTACTTCAATAGCTAAGATGCATTTGCCACCATACATCCATTCTTATCACGGTTGGGCCGGGCAGGAACTTGCGTTTCTCACTGTTTCCATTCTCTGCGCATTTTTTATTTCCATCACGTTCATTCAGTCGGGGCTCGACAAGCTGACGGACAGAAAGGGGAATATTTCATGGATGAGCAAACAATTTGAGAAAACATTTTTCAAGAGCATGATCCCTGTACTTGTTCCATTCATCATGTTGCTGGAATTATTTTCTGGCGGAATTTCTGTTTTCGGAAGTGCATGGTGTTTCTGGTATCACGATGAATTTTATCTGAAAGTGGGTTTGGTTTGTTGTGCACTCACTTTGCTGATGCTGCTCACCGGCCAGAGAATTTCAAAAGAATACGGGGGAGCCGTTTCACTTACCGGCTATTTTCTCATTGTGATGATCGGACTTCTTGCGGTGGGAAGCATTTGAAATTCATCCCGATAGTTATGAAAACGAAATTATTTTATTTTTTTTGAGAAACAAAATTCATGAGTAAGTCCCTGTGAATTCATTTCTATGAACCCCGCAGAAATGTCCGAGTTGAAAAAGTTCAGAATCAATTATTGAATCATTGAATTTTTATTGTCCCAATAATTTATTCAGCGCAAAAGTTGCTTTGTCGTAATTCGGATCCTGCTTGAGCGCCATCCGGTAATCTGCTTCTGCGTTGGTTACATCGCCTTTCACTTCGTAACAATATCCTCGTCCGTAATAGCCGCGTGGTTCTTTAGGATTATCTTCAATGGCCAGGTTGAAATATTTCATTCCGTCATCCGTCATTTTCAGATTCACCACGTCAATGATCCCGAGATTGTAATGTGCATCGAAGTGATGCGGATTTATTTTCAATAAAGTGGTGTAGGTTTCTATTGCGCGATTCCAGTTCTCTTCCTGCTGGTAAAAAAGTGCGAGTGCATAGATCGCTTCCTCGCTGTTCGGGTTGAGCGATATTGCATTCATGAAATATTGTTCTGCCAACGGATCTTTTTTTGTGGAAAATAAAAGTCCGAGTTGCATGAACGCATTGTAATGATCAGGATCCTGTTCAACCGCCGTCTGAAAACTGGAAATGGCTTTCATTGTATCATGACGTTCCTTGAACATCATTCCCTTCATGTAATAAACCTGTGAGTTGTGCACATCCACGTGCAAAGCTGCATCGAGCAATTTCAATTCATCATCATACTTTGTGAGATAATGATCCATCGTTGCCAATTTCAATAAGCAATCCACATTATCAGGATGGAGCCGTACCGCGCGGCTGAGCAATGAGTCGGCGCGCAATGTATGCATCGTGAAAAAATTTATATCGGCAGCAGCAATAAGATATTCTGCCTTGTTGCTGTCCACTGCTATCACGCGATTCATATCATCGAGTGCAGGCCCGAATTGTTTGCGGTTCATTTCAAGCCGAGATCGTTTCACATACAGATCGAGGTTTGCCGGATCCTTCCGGATCTGTTCATTGATCAGCGAAACAGAATCGTTCGGTTTCAAAGAATCATTTGTTGTTTTACCCGAATCATTTCCGCAGGAATAAACGAGCAATGAAAAAACGAAAAGGAAGAAAATATTTTTCATGTTTTAAAAAAAAGCCCATCGCGGCAGTGCCTTGACGGGATGTTGATCAAAGATAATGAAATTCAGTTTCTCGCTGATAAAATTCCGCATTCATCCGGAAAAAAACAGGAGTGGTCACTTCGTACCGGTAGTATCTCTCCACGCAGAATCGATCAGCACTGAATCTTCATTCTTGCGGATGTCATTATTCATTCCGTAAATTTTCATTCCTTTTGGCGGAATACTGATCCATAATTTCGTTCCTTCATCATCGATTAGTGTACTGTCGCTGCTGATCCACGGGTTCATCCATTTGAGCGTTACGAGATCTGTTCCATTGTCCGAAGCAAATTTTGGAAGATCAGGAATGGAAGAATCTACTTCAATTTTTTTACAGATGAGCGGGGAATAAAGTTGTCTTTTCGAAATGGTATAACCATAAAGTTCAGGATGTGTAATGAGTTCTTTGAATGCGAGCAAACGGAAAACATAATCTGAAGTTTCTTCCGAAAGTTTCAGTTTGTAATAATCGCGTTTATCCTGTTTGTCGATCTGTTTGTCGAGTCCTCCAATACCAAGATCATAAGCCGCCGCAGCCAGGGTCCAGTTGCCATAATGTTTGTAAGCGTCCTTGAAACATTTGCATGCAGCATCAGTCGACTTTTCAATATTGAATCGCTCGTCAATATGATCGTTGATGATGAGTCCGTACGATTGCGCTACGGGAATTTGCAATTGCCAGAATCCTCCGGCCTTCGGTTGATCGGGAGAATTGATGAGCCCACTTTCGAGAATGGCCACGTAAATAAAATCTTCCGGCACGCCGTTTTTTTTCAGGATGGGTTCCATTACCGGGAACCATCTCGCCGCTTTTTTATTCAGGTAAAGTGTGGAGGGCTGATCGAATGTATAAGCGAGTAATTGTTTTGTAATTCTTTTTCTTACTTCAGAATCTTCGATGGGAACTTTTTCGCCGCAGAAAAAAAGAGGAGGGATCTTTACATTGCGCACATAGAATCCGCTATCGTTTTCAACAGCTGCAGGAGTTGGTGCAGCAGGTTTGTCGGGATCGGAAAGTATGACCAGGAAAAGCACGATCGCAAAGAACAGAACCGGGATTCCCTGCTCGCGAAACCAGTTAATTCTTTCATTATTTCGATCCGTTCCCATTTTCGGTGAGAGGTTGTTTCGTGTACCTGCTCACCGCATACAGCGTTCCGAAGACGAGAACGAACCACGATCCGAAGATGAGGACATGTTTCCCGGTCCAGTTTACAATAGTTCCCTGTATGACAAAAATGAGCATGAGTGAGATGAGTGATATGCCGAGAAAAAGCAATGCCACCTGGCTGTCGCTTAATCCGAGATAGGAAAGATGATGGGTGGTGTGGTCTTTTCCTCCGATCCACGGCTTCTGTAATTTTAAAATTCTATTGATGATGACCGTTGTTGTATCGGTAATCGGAATGATGAAGGCGAGAAGCGTGACAACGATTTGTTTCGATCTGAAAATATTTCCACCGAAATCAGGATTGTTCCAGAAAAAACGAATGCCCACTACTGCGAGCAGAATTCCCAGGAACTGGCTGCCGGTATCGCCCATGAATAATTTTGACGGATGCCAGTTGAAAAAAAGAAATCCGCACAAACTTCCTATGACGCCGAGAATGGTAATGATGAATACGTTGTAAAAATCGCGAGTGATGTAGAGTGTGATGAGCGCTTCAAGCAGAATGAAAACAGAAACACTTGCCGTGATCGCATCCATATTGTCAAGCATGTTGATCGAATTCATAATGCCCACGACCCATATTATGGTAAGAATTACATTGAGTGTTTCATTGCGGAAAAGATCGATCTGCTGGCCGGTTGCGATCAGAATGAAACCGCAAAGAATCTGTGCAGATAATTTCAGAAGTGGTTTTGTATTGTAGGCATCATCAGCAAGGCCGATCACGAATCCAACGGTGCATGCGCAAAGCAACCCGAGTAGTTTTTTATCGAGCGGAACAAAACGATTAGGAAAAAAAACTGCGTAACAGGCGATCGACAAAAGGAAAAGCACGAAAAAAGAAATGCCGCCTACCGAAGGTTTCTGGGTGGAGCTCCACCGCACGTGTTCCGTATTCACGCGTATGCCCATGGTGCGTGAGAAACGGAGAAAAAGCGCATTGAGCAGGAATGCAAGAACAATCGAGCAGATGAAATATCCGGAATAGACCAGTACGAGATCGTTATTCATTTTTCAATGCTATAGATGGATGTTTATAATGAAATACGAAAGCCGGAGGTGCAAAGTTTCCCTGTGACCATAATGAATTCTTCAATAATTTTCAGAAAGGTGAAACTATTTCACGGAGAAATTTTCCAGCGGCATCTTTTGCCGAAACAGAAGGGTTTTTTATTCCCCATTCAATGCCGATCTGCGGGTCATTCCACCGGATCGTTATTTCAGAATTTTTATCGTAATAGCCGGTGCATTTGTAAGCGAAGATCGTATCCTCTTCCAGCGCCACGAATCCGTGGGCGAATCCGTTCGGAATGAAAAGCAGGGTATTGTTCTTTGCAGAAAGTTCAATAGAAAAATATTTTCCGAAGGTTGCCGAATTTTTTCTGATGTCGACCGCTACGTCGAGAACTTTTCCGGCTATCACGCGCACTAATTTTCCCTGCGCATGGGGTGGCGACTGGAAATGCAAACCACGGAGAACTCCTTTGTGGGAAAAAGATTGATTGTCCTGCACGAATTTTTCCGCGATGCCATTCTTCATAAAATCATTTTCATTCCAAGATTCAAAAAAATAACCGCGATCGTCGGTGAAAATATCCGGCTGAATGATCTTTAATCCTTCAATGAAAACAGGGGAGATGCGCATAGTTTTTATTTGCCCGGCATTTTTCTTTTCGACGACCGTTTTTTTCCATGCTGATCATCGTAGTATCCATAACCGTAACCATAACCATATCCGTAACCATATCCATAATTGTAACCGTAACTTTTGCGGTCAACATCCACACCATTCAGCACCACGGAAAGTTTTTTGATATTACTCTCATTGTACAAGCGGTCCACGATCTGTATAAAATTTCTGCGGGAATAGTCGGCGCGGAAAATATAAACCGGGTAATCTGCTTCCTTGATGATAGCGATGCCATCTGTCACTAATCCTACCGGAGGATTATCAATGATGATCAGTTCGTACGTTTTTTTCAATTCATCAACAATATTTTTCATGCGGTCGCTGATGATCAATTCAGAAGGATTGGGTGGAATAGGGCCGGCCGTAATGAAATCCAGGTTATCGAGCGAACTATGACGGATGCAATCTCCGAGATTATTTTTTCCAATGAGAAGCGTACTCATTCCTTTTTCATTGTCAACATTGAAACCGAGATGGATCTTCGGCTTGCGCATATCAAGATCGAGGATGATCACTTTTTTTCCGGAATAAGCGATGATGCCGGCAAGATTGATCGCAACAAAAGTTTTTCCTTCACCGGAAATAGTGGAAGTTACCGCCATTACTTTCGGTCCTTCTGCAGCAGAAATGAACTGGAGATTGGTGCGGAGTGAGCGGAATGATTCAGCGATGAGCGACTTCGGATTTTTATCGACGAGTAATTGCGAAATAGGAACTTCATTTTTATAACGCGGAATTATTCCCAGTGCAGAGATTGATGCCTGCGTATGTTTCATGATCTCGTTCAGCGAACTGATCTTGTCGTGCAGCAGATAACGGATAATTACAAGTGCAAGAGAAGAAAATATTGCAAGAATGATCGCAGTGATGATGGTAATATTTCTGCTCGGGGAAATAGGAGTGGAGGAAATGCGCGCTTCTTCCAGTACAACATGTTTTGCAGTGAATCCGTGCTTCGATGCTTCGAGCTCTTCCTTTTTTTCAATAAGACGCTTGATGAATTCCTGGTCGATCTCGATCATCTGCTGCAGGGAAGAATACTCCACGCTTTGATCATTGCCGGAAGGAAGGCTGGAATCATAAGTGTGCAATTTTTCTTCCAGCGCTTTTTCGCGGATTTCCACTTGCGACTGGATGGTTTGCACACTTAGCAGGATCATATTCTTCTGAACATTGATCTGGTAATCGTATGCTTTGATTTCGTCGCTCTGCGGTTTTGCAGATTGTAATGCTTCTTCCCGTTCATTCAGCAACTGGTAAAGATTATTGAGCGGCAACTGAAGCGAAGCTGTATTCTCGAGGCCGGAAAGAAGTGAAAGGATAGATTTCACATCAATGTTCGGATCCTGTAATTTTTTTTCAATATCGTCGAGTACTCTTTGCTCCACCTGCACTTTGGTGAGCTGATCATTGAGTGAACCATATTGATTCATCGTAAAAGTATTCTCCACTTCATTGTCATGAATGTGATGCGTACTCCGGTAATCGCGGAGGGAATCCACTACCAGTTTTTCATCCATGAGCCGCGCATCAAGTTCGGAATTGATATAATCGAGTGTTTTGTTTGCCGATTCGCTTCTGCGTTCAAGATCATACTGGATAAATTCAGTGGATATCATATTCACCACATCAGCCGCCTTCATGGCATTATTATCCGTGAAAGAGATCCGGAGGGTCTTTGCCGCTTCATTCGCAATGCTCACATTAAGCCGGGGCAGGTAGGAATCATAAAGTTCATCAAGCGAATTGATGACGAAATAATATTTATTTGAAGTGCCGGCGCTCGTCGTCATCTGGCGCAGTCTTTTTTCATCACAAGTGACAAGAATGGAAACCTGCGGAAATTCCACCCATTTATTCATGATAAAATTTTCTTTGAATTCCTTTCCATCTTCATTGAAGGAGATGGAACCCCCGTTCAGCGCTGCATTGAAAACAATATTCATTCTTATTCCGCTAAAATCTTTTTGATTCAATGAAATTCCGATCGTGTAGGGAGAAGTTTTGTAATGTTCATTTCTTTTAAAAGTTCCTTCTGCAAAATAACTTACCGAGAGCGGAAGTTTCGAAAGTACACGCTCGAGAAAAAGTTTGGAACGCATCATTTCCACAGCGCCGGGAAGAATGTCTTCATCTCCCATGTCATAAATATTCTGGACATTAATCGTCTTTGCGTTGTTGTCGGTGTTGAGCTGGAGCGTACTGTTCGATTCATATTGCGGCTGCGAGTAACGCAGGTACAACCACGAACCGCCGATAGCAAGAACAAAAAAGAAAAAAATAAGGAGCAGGGAACGTTTCGCGATGAAAAGAAAAAGCCCGATCTCAAATTCACCGCTGAAATTTGTGATACGCTCTTTGTAACGGTCGAGCGTTTCATTACGGTCATTGATCTGTGCCTGCATCATGGTCCAGGTCAGTTCAGTGAATCTTCGTGATAACGTAGTAAACGGTGATGAGACTCGTCAGGAGAGAAATGGTAGGCGCCACTTCATTCAAGGTACGTTTTGCATATTCACGACGGGGCTCTACGTAAATGATATCGCCACTCTGCACAATGGTATTTCCTTCGGGCAATCCTTTTATAGAAGAAAGATCGAGTTTGTAAACTTTCACCGGTTTTTTCGGATCGGAAGTTTGCCGGATGAGTTTTACATTATAAGCTTTCCCGCTTGAACTTATTCCGCCGGCAAGTGCCAGCGCTTCGAGTACCGTAGTGTTGTTGTTCGATAACGCAATGACTTTCGCCTGACCGGGTTCGCCGGGATAAATAGTAATGCGTTTGTTGACGATCTTGATGATAACGAAAGGGTGAACATAATAATCCGAGTAACGTTGTTCAAGATAGGTTTCTGCTTCCCGCACGCCAAGTCCCTTCAGCGTTTCAACTCCGATGATCGGAAGTTTTACAGTGCCATTGTTGTCGAGCGTGTATTCATAATTTTGGCGGTTGTTCACGATATTGGTATTCGTTGCATTCCCGATGATGTCAACCATTTTAAAACCATCATTTGCGAATAGCCGGAATTCAATGATATCATTAGAGCCGATGATGAATTCTTTTGCAACTGTACTGTCTGTTGTAAGAGAATCATACGGATATTTTCTGCCCGCATGCAGCATGATATTCGGGTTGAGTACATGGCAACTGTCGAGGAAGATTACGGCGAAGAAAAGCAGTGGTAACAAAAGTCGTACACACTTCATCTGTTTCATAGCAACCCTGGTGATTCGTGAATGACAAAGGTAACAAAAAGCTACTTATCATCCTTTTGAATGTAGCAGTCTGTTGTAAAGATTACTCATGTCGGAGACGAGCCTTTCATAATGAAATTTCTTTCCAACGAGATCCCATCCGTCTTTCCCCATCCTGTTCCGTTCGGCCTCATTCTCGACGAGTGTCAGAAGATTTTCTGCGAATTTTTTTTCATCGCCCGGTTCGCAAAGCAATGCCGTATTTCCAGGATCAACAATATTTTCCACGCCACCCACGCGCGTACTCACGACAGGTTTGCATGCCGCCTGCGCTTCTATGAGACTCACCGGTGTTCCTTCGTTCATGGAAGTAAGGCAAACAATATCGCTTCCCGCGAGAACGCGGTCCACATCTTTTATCCATGAAGTGAAAGTGAGTAATTTCTTCACGCGGATCTTTTCAGTCGCAAAGTCAAATCCTATTTCACGCGCCGCTATTTCTAATGCAAAACGTTCTTCACCGTCGCCCACAATGAATGCCCTGATCTTCTTTTTTGTTTGTTCCGAAACATTTTTCAATGCGCGCAGAAACAGGAAATGATTTTTTACCGGCACAAGCCGGCCAATGATCACGATCGCTATTTCATCATCAGCCACTTCAAATTCCTTTCTGAAATTTTTTCTTTTCTGTTCCATGTCAATGCGGAACCTTCCGAGATCGAATCCAAGTGGAATAACCGTAATCTTTTCTTCCCCGCAAATGCCGTGATCGATGGCCAGTTCTTTTTTCTGTTTTTCACTGATGGCAATGATCGCGTCTGTTCTTCGCGCAAGATATTTTTCAGATGAACGGATAACGCCCGTTTTTATTTTTCCGAAATAAGAATGAAAAATATGCCCGTGAAAAGTATGCACGATCACGGGAACTTTGCAATGAAACGCCGCCATCCGACCGAGCGCGCCTGCCTTCGATGCATGCGTGTGCACGATGTCGGGTTTGAATTCGCGAATGATCTTTTTGATCTTCTTGTATGCGGCGAGATCGTTGAACGGATTCACACTTCTTCTCATTTGCGGAATGATAACGGGATGAAGCCCGAGCGATTCCGGGATGAAAAGTGAACTCTCTTCACTTGTTTCATTCGGCCCTCCGATGAGCATTGTTTCAAATTCAGGCGCGAGGTAGCGGCTCAGGTAACTCACATTGTAAGTGATGCCACCCAGGTTGAAACGATTGGTGATACGAAGGACTTTAGGCATAGCGTGAGAATCCCGATAGCAATCGGGACGAAAAGGTTACTGAAAGTTACGAAATACGAAAGTGTACGAAATTGGAATTTATTTTTTAAAAATTTTATTCTTCACTTATTCTCAACATATTTTTTCCACCATTTCTGGAAAACGATCAGTCCCCAGATGCGCGCAACAGAATCGCCGGGGTTATTTGAATTCAACCTGCGTCGCAGTTTTTTTATTTCTTCGGGATTGAAAAGATGTTGTTCGTGAATGAATTTTTCATTGAGCAATTCTTCGATCATTCCGCTGAGTTCATTCCGGAACCATTTCAACAGCGGAACTTCGAAGCCCTGTTTTTTCCTTGTAAAAATTTCTGCCGGAAGAAGATCATGAAAAGATTCGCGCAATATTTTTTTTCTGTTTCCCGGTTCTATCTTGAAATCGGAAGGAAGCTGCATCACGAAATCCACGAGATGATGATCAAGAAAAGGCGGGCGCACTTCCAACCCGTTCCACATACTCATGCGATCTACTTTCACGAGCATATCGCCTTCGAGTACAATTCTCATGTCGGCGCGCAGCACTTCGTTGAATTCCCCGTTGTGATGTATCCCGGTGACGATCTCTTTTTCGATGTGGCGGGAATTTCTCGATCTTTTTTTTAATAATAAACGATCCACTTCTTCATCCGTGCAGAATCCTGCCCATCGGTAATAACGTTCGGTGGCAGATAATTTCAGTCCTTCAGCATATTTTCCGAGCTGGCGCATGCGGTTGGAGAAACGCGAATTTCTGGATTGAGGAAGTCCGCCGAGCATGGGAGCGCCCACATCAATAATGAAATTGGATAAACCTTTTTTCCGAACACGCAATTCTGCTTCATGTTTATTGTATCCCCCCAGCAATTCATCGGCGCCATCACCGGAAAGCGCAACGGTAACATGTTTCTTCGTTTCCTGCGAAAGAATATTCAGCGCAAGTACAGATGAATCGGCAAAGGGCTCGTCTAATTCTTTGAAGAAAGAATGAAGCGATGCCAGCAGATCATCATTCGTAACCGAGAAAACATGATGTCGTGTTCCGAGATGCGCAGAAACAGATTCAGCGAATTTTGTTTCATCGAAGAACGACTGGTCGCGGAAACCAATGGAAAAAGTTTCGAGATGTTCTTTGTGTTTCGCAGCAATGGCTGTGACCACCGATGAATCGAGTCCGCCGCTGAGAAATGATCCGAGCGGGACATCGGAAACCAACCGGTCGGTGACTGCTTTTTCCAGCAGCCGCCTGAATTCTTTTTTTGCTTCCTCATAGCTGATTTCTTTTTTGTGATGAGGAAGCGAATAGTATTTGTGGAGCTGGAAAGATTTTTTTTCTGAAAAACCTGCGTAAGATCCCTGCGGTATTTCGTGAATGCCTGCGAGTAGCGTGTGTTCGCACGATGGCGTGTAATTCAGGTGAAAAAAAAGCGGCATTACATCTTCATCAGGAATTATTTCTACGCCGAAAGCTGCGATCGCCTTCGGCTCCGATGCAAAAAGAAAAACATCATTGTCGGAATAATAGAAAAATGGTTTTTCCCCGAACCGGTCACGTGCAATGAAAACAGAATTATCGATTTTGTCATGGATCGCGAATGCGAAAAATCCATTCAGCATTTCCAGGCAACTTTTTCCTTTCTTCGAAAATAAGCCGAGCAGAATTTCCGTATCACTCTTCGAGCGGAATTGCATTCCTTCTTTTTCAAGTTCAGCGCGCAGTTCACGATAATTGAAAATTTCCCCATTGAGAATGATCGTGTATCGCCCGTCGTTCGAAGTGAAAGGTTGTGAAGCGAGTGAAGTGGTATCGATGATCGCGAGGCGCGTGTGGCCGAATGCAACATGATCGTGCAGGAAAATCCCTTCACCATCGGGGCCACGGTGCTTGAGCGATTTTACGGCGTCGGCAATTTTACCGAGATATTTTTTTCCCGATTCAGTGAATGCGATCGCGCCGGTTATTCCACACATTTAGTTCTGAGTTCTGGGTTGGGAGAAATTGGATAAGCATAAATCAAGATACTCCACTCTCCATTCTATTTCACAGCGATGACTGAAATTTCTACTAGAACATCCAAAGGTAGTCTTGAAACTTCCACTGTTTCGCGCGCAGGAAAATTCCCGGAGAAATTCGAACCGTAGATCTCGTTCACTTTCGAAAAGTGATTCAGATCTTTCAGGAAGATCGTTGTCTTCACCACGTTTGAATAATCCATTCCGGATTCCTGGAGTATGCCATTGAGATTCGACATCACCTGTTTTGTTTGCGATTCCACATCAGCAGGAATTTCTCCTGTTGCGGGATGTTTGCCAACCTGGCCCGAAATAAAAAGCATATTGCCGCAAAGCACGCCGTGCGAATACGGGCCAATAGGAGCAGGGGCATTTTTTGAAGTGATTATTTTTTTCATAAGGGGGGATTACAGATTGTACAGATATACAGATGTACGAATATACGGATGACTAATGAGCTTTTGTCTCTACAAATGAAATCCCGGAAGCGGCGCAACATCCTGTGATGAAAAATCTTTTCTCAGGAATTTAAAATATCCCGTCATCGCGATCATCGCTGCATTGTCTGTGCAGAATTCAAACGGCGGAATAAAAATTTTCCATCCTTTCTTTTCGCCGAGTAGCTTTAACTCTTTTCTCAAACCCGAATTGGCCGACACTCCGCCTCCAAGCGCAATTTGTTTTATTCCCGTTTCCTTTGCCGCAATTTCAAGTTTCAGAAGTAAAGTTCTGATGATCGTGTGCTGAACCGATGCGCAGAGATCATTCATCCGCTCATTAACAAAGTTTTCATTTTTTTTTATTTCATCGCGAATGAAATATAGCACCGAAGTTTTCAGTCCGCTGAAACTGAAATTCAATCCGGGAATTTTAGCAATGGGAAAATGAAATGCCACAGGATTTCCCTTCTGCGCATGCGCATCTACGAGCGGGCCACCCGGGTATTGCAAGCCAAGAATTTTCGCAGTCTTGTCAAATGCTTCTCCTGCCGCATCGTCAATGGTTTCTCCCAATATCGAAAAAGTGTACGCATCATCAACACGAATGAGTTGTGTGTGGCCACCGGAAACAGTAAGGCATATAAATGGAAATTCAGGAACATCTTTTTCAGTACCATCGCCAATGAAATGCGCGAGTACGTGCGCCTGCATGTGATTCACTTCGATGATCGGTTTTCCCAATGCGAGCGCGAACGATTTTGCAAACGAAGTTCCCACGAGCAGCGCGCCCAGCAGCCCGGGTCCGCGCGTGAATGCAACGGCATCAATTTCATTGCACACTATTCCCGCCTTCTTCAGCGTTTGATCTATTACAGGAACAATGTGCTGCTGGTGTGTCCGCGAAGCTAATTCCGGAATGACTCCTCCCCATTGCCGGTGCACATCCTGTCCCGCGACAATGCTGGCAAGCAATTTGCCGTCTTTTATAACAGCTGCTGCAGTATCGTCGCACGATGACTCAATTCCGAGTATGACGGGCATTATCGTTATTTTTGTATGATGAGGATCAAGAGGGAAAAAGTGGTTAAAATTATCAAAAAGACCGGCAAAATAATTGCCTGGTTCTTTGCGGTCATTTTTGTCCTGCTCATCGGTGCGTATTTTGCTTTGAAAAGTCCTGCTTGTCAGACGTGGCTCGCAAATAAAGCGGCCAATTATCTCTCGAAAGAATTAAAGACGAAAGTATCCGTAAAGAGTGTGGACATCGAATTCTTCACGAGTGCGGTCCTCAAAGGAATTTACGTTGAAGATCAGCATGGTGATACGTTGCTTTATGCCAGTGAACTCAAAGCAGGCATTCACACTTTTTCCTGGAACGATAAATATTTATCCATTGATGCAATTGATCTCACCGATGCAACAGTGAAAATAAAAAAGTACAAAGGCGAACATGGATTGAGTTATCGTTTCATTCAGAAATATTTTCAGGGTAATGACACAACCACTAAATCAGGAAATGCTCCGTGGAAAGTGGAGTTGGGCGGAATAGGTTTGCACAATGTAACGGTGGCTTACATAGACACGCGCTGGAATGATAAAGACCGCGGAATGGATTATGATGATATTCGCGTTACGGGCATCAATGCCGATTTTTCTAACATCGATCCGATGGGCGATTCGCTTCGTGTTCGCGTGGTGAATATGGAAGCGAAAGAAAAATGCGGACTCACTCTTGAAACTTTCTCTTCACTCGTCACAGTGGGCGATACGTTTGCGCGTTTCGATAATCTCAAATTCTCAACACGTAACGGAAGTGATGTGGATGGTTTTCTCTGTTTCACTTTTGCTTCTACAGATGATGTTGCCGATGATTTCGTTCACAAAGTGAAAATGGATAATCATTTTTCAGAAAGTATTGTGGAGATGGCCGACATTGCTTATTTCTCTCCCGATCTCATTGGTATGCGAAAAAAAATATTGCTCACCGGCGATATGAAGGGAACAGTAGAACATCTGCGTTGCAAAAATGTGGATCTGCGTTTCGGAGAAATTTCCCGTGTAGCCGGTAATTTCAGTTTCGATGGTTTGCCCGACATCAATGAAACCGATATGGATTTCAAAGTCAAATTCGCGAAATCAAATAAAAAAGATCTCGAAGGAATTCCGCTTGCCCCGTGGGGAAAGAAAGATCACATCAGCATGCCTTCTTCTTTTTCTTCTCTCGGCGAGATCACTTTTACCGGAACGTATGAAGGTTTCCTCAATGATTTTGTTGCGAAAGGAACACTCGGCTCTGCGATCGGTTCTCTTTCACTCGACAATCTTGCGATGATGGATGCCGCCGACAGCAACGTAGTTTCTTACAACGGAGCGGTGAGTGCACAACAGTTCAACATCGGAACTCTTTTCGGTTCGAAAGATGTGGGCCACATTACCGGGCAGGTTACCATCAAAGGATCGGGACTTCCCGAAGGGCCTGATTCTACAGGAAAAATTCCTGCTGACGGAAAAATGAATGCAATGCTCAGTGGAAATTTTTCCCAGATCGAATACAATGGTTATTCTTATTCGGGTGTAAGTGTTGATAGCGGAACACTCCGGAATAATTATTTTGATGGCGACCTCACGGTGAATGATCCGAATGTGAAAATGACTTTTGACGGAAGCGCCGATCTCAGTGGAAAAATGCCGGTGCTGAATTTCAAATCGAACATCTCGAATGCAAATCTCGGTGAATTGAATTTTTTTGATAAGGATCACGAATATCTTTTGTCGTGCGACATGGTAATGAATCTCACCGGTGATAATATCGACAACGTGAACGGAACAGTGCTTGTGAACGGAATGAATTACAGCAAGGACGGTGAAGCTTTTAAATTCAATTCACTCTGGTTCATTGCCGGGCCCGATCCCGAAGGAAGACGGCTGAATCTGCAATCGGATGTTGCATCGGCAAGTGTGTGGGGCGATTTCGAATTGTTGCAGTTGCCAGACGCGGTTTCCGATCTCATGTCACAATATCTTCCTGCTTATTTTCCTGTGCCCGATGCGAAACAACATGACAAGGATGCCAACCAGCAATTCAAATGGAACATCACCATTGGGAAAAGTTCTAAACTCATCGAAGCATTTGTTCCCGGGCTGGAGATTTCACCGAACACCAATTTCCGCGGATCATTCGACAAGAAAAGTGAATCGGTAGATGCTACGATCGATTCGCAGGACGGCGTTACGTTCAACGATATCAGCTATGAGAATTTTCATTTCACGGCCGGCAACAGCATCAGCAAAAATTACATCCAGGTGCAGGGTTCTTCTTCGCGCATACAGTTGAACGACACAATGGGCATCGATAATTTTGCAACTACATTCGATGCTTCCGACAATAAAGTGCTGGCAAAATTCGAATGGAAAAATAATTCGAAAATGCTCAACGACGGACTCATCATTTCTCAATTGCAGTTTGAAAATCAGAAACAAGTCAGTCTCACTTTCAACAAGGCAGATATTCACGTGAACGATTCGGCGTGGAGTGTTTACAGCATCAACAATATTCGTTTCGATTCATCGCTCATCACGTTTAAAAATCTTGTTTTCAATTCGGGCGATCAATCTATTGGTTTCAACGGTATGATCTCGCACAAGCAGAGCGACGAGTTGAATATTTCGCTGAAAAATTTTAATATTTCCTATTTGAATTATTTCACGAAGCCGAATGATGTTACGCTTTCAGGTTTCATTACTTCAGAATCGGCAGTATCCGATCTTTATAACACGCCGATCTTCACGAGCAATTCTGATTTTCATACACTGAAGATCAATGATCAGAAAATAGGCGACGGGGAAGTGGATGCCGTTTGGGAAAATGCAAAGAATGCTGTTTATCTCCACGGACACTTCACGAAAGGCATCATCGACGACATTACGAACAAGGCGATCGACAATATTATTTTCGACGGTTTTTATTACCCGTCAAAAAAAGAAAACAGCATCGATATCAATTCTTCGTTCACCGGAATGGAATTGGGAATTCTTGCACCGCTTCTGAAAGATTATTGTTCGATGATGAAAGGACAGTTCGGCGGTGAACTGCATTTAACAGGAACGCCGTCGAAGCCGCTGCTCAATGGAAAAATGGATGTTTCGGTGCGCCGCGCTATCGTCGATTATCTCGGGCTTTCACTTGCTGCTTTCACACAGCCGGTTTACATTGAAGAGAATTCTTTTTTCTTCGACGATTTCAAAGTCACCGACGAACACAGCGACACCGCGAAAATTTATGGACACCTGTTCCATGATAATTTTAAAAATTTCCAGTTCGACATGGATTTTTCTTTCGATCATTTCATGGTGCTCAACACTACGGAAGAACAGAACGAATTGTATTACGGAAAAGTTTTTGCTACCGGATACATGAACGTTTTCGGTTATGTGAATGATAAAGTAAGCATCGACATGAAAGTGCAGACGGATAAAATTAAAAGTGGCAGGGATTTTATTCCCTCTGAATTCAACATTCCCATGACGTCGACGAGTGAAGTGAGTTCGAATGATTTCATTGTGTTTGAAGATCACCACGACACCACTTCGCAGAAGAAACCCAGATTTAACAGCAGCGGTATCGATTTTTCACTCGAGGTGGTTGCCACCGATGATGCGAATGTGAACGTCGTGTTTGATAAAACGGTGGGCGATGAACTGAAGGCGAATGGGAATGGCGATATACAAATGCACGTTTATCCTTCGGGAGAATTTACGATGTTCGGAGATTACCGCGTGTCGAAAGGAAAATATTTATTCACGATGAAGAACGTAGTGTACGTTCCGTTCGATCTCGCGAGTGGTGGAACTATAAGCTGGAACGGCGATCCGTATGAAGCGATCATCAATGCCGATGCAGTTTATCGCGCAACAGCTAGCGTGGAGCCATTCTTCCCAATGGATTCCACCAACCAGGCCTATCACAGAAGTTATCCTGTAGATGTGATCATGCATCTCAATGACCGGCTCATGAATCCGCGTGTAGGATTCGACATCAGTCTTCCTACCGCCGACCAGACCATACAGGAAACCGTGCGCAGTTACACGCAGTCTGATCTCGAAAAAAACAGGCAGGTACTTTCGCTGATGGTGCTCAATAGTTTTATGACGCCGGGAGAATTGCGCGAAGGAACAAATGCTGCGAATAATACAAGTGCAGGAAGTGCAGGCACAACTTTACTTTCGAATTTTGTTTCAGGCACACTAAACAACTGGCTCTCGCAAATCAGTTCCGACATAAACATGGGAGTGAAGTACAGGCCGAATGATGATATGACCACGCAGGAACTGAAAGTTTATCTGGGCACACAGCTCATGAATAACAAAATTACCATTGATGCGAATGCAGGAAAAGTAAATGCGAGCCAGGCCACGGGCACTGCAGTGGGCGCCACGCAATGGGTGGGCGATGTGAATATAGAATACAAAGTAACCGACGATGGCAAAGTGCGCCTGCGCGCGTTCAACCGCACGAACGATGCGAACGTGAATGCGAATGCAAACTCACCCTATACACAGGGCGTGGGGATTTTTTACAAAGAAGATTTTGATTCCTGGGCAGAACTCAAACAGCGCTACCACGATTCCATTCACAGGAAAAAAACAAAGACGACGCAGTAGGAGAGTTGGTCAGGTAATGTGCACTGGTTGTGTTGCGATACAACTACTGCACGAATTAGGAAATGCACGAACTACGAAGTACTGACAAAGCGAGTTGTTCGTAGTTCGTAAAGTAGAAATCACTTTCCCAATTCCCTTAAAGATTTCCTGATGATGTGCAGATCATTTCCCACTTTATAATCTTTGGCATAAAGAAGATTCAGCCGTTCGCAGATCTCGCGTGTGCGCTGCTGTGCGGGAAGAACATCAGCCGGGTCGAGTACGCCTTTACGGATCTTCGGCAATAAAATATTTTCATTTGCAGAAGGAGCATAACCTACCCATGTTTTCATTCCGAAAAGAACGGAGAAAATATTTTTCAGGAATCCTCCGGGATTTTTTGCAAGCCATATCGTAAGCGGAAAAGTGGATAGGAACAAAAGAGAAATTCCGAAATCGATGACGCGTTTGTTGCGCCGGTTCACGGTTTTATTCACGGAGTTAATGTCAATCACGTAAAGATCTCCGGCCGTGTCAATGGAATTACTACCAATGATGGAAAGACTTTCAGGCGGAGCGATCTTGTAACTTACTTTCCTTGAATCACCGAGCTGCGACATGCGGTCGATGATCTGCTTTGCTTCGAGATCTTTTGCGCAGAAAATAACTTCATCAATTCCGTAAATGGTAACGATGTCGGTGAGTTGCCCGAATCTTCCGAGGAATGCGCTGTCTTTACTTTCTTCATCGTGTGAACTCACGAAGCCGGCGAAACTTATATTCGCAGAAGTTTGTCGTAGTAAATTACTTACGCGTTTGCATTCATCGATCGTTCCCACAATGGCAATGCGCTGCGATTGTCCGCGCTCGATGCGCATGGAACGAATAGGAGTGAGTGAAAATAAAAACCGCGAGAGAAATAAACTGGCGAGCGCCCAACCCGAACCGAAAAGAATGAGCGCTCTCGAGAAACGAAGATCTTCGGGCAGCAGCGCATACATGATGAGAATGGCGGCTGTGCCCACAAAAATTCCACGCGCAATTTTCAACACGCGTATCGGCTTGTCATAACCACCGCTGAAATAAACCGACGTGAGCCAGACGACCACGTACACCGGGAAAAAAATATTCACCACGTGAGAAGAATACGATCCGCCTGCAGTGAAACGGATGTTTGATTCGTAATATGATTTGATGAAATAGAGCCCGGTTAAAAGAACAGCAGCGTCAAAAGCAGGAAGCGCAATAGCGCGGATGAAGCGCGTGACTATGGCCGCGCCCGCGCGCAACCACACGGCGAAATTGATAAGAATGGAAAACAGCCGCGCATTTTTCTGCGAGAAATGTTTTTTTGCGAAGACGATCATCGCGCGGTAAAAAACAAATACATAATTCACTGTACTTTTCCTCGTCGATTCTCCTTTGTAGTGAATGATACGCGTGTCGTGGAAATAATAATTTTTGAATCCGGCGAGCAGAATGCGGTAAGAAAGATCAATGTCCTCGCCGTACATGAAATAATCCTCATCGAGTAATCCTGCTTTGTCGAGCGCTTTTTTTCGGAGCAGCATGAATGCGCCGGAAAGAATTTCAACTTTATTCGTCTGGTTGCGGTCGAGATAGCCGAGGTGATAGCGCCCGAATTTTTTTGAGCGTGGAAATAATTTCGCGAGTCCGCACATTTTGTAAAATGCAACTGCCGGTGTTGGCAACCCTCGTTTCGATTCCGGCAGAAAATTTCCTTTGCCGTCAATCATCTGTACGCCGAGCGCGCCTGCCTCCGCATGCGCATCCATGAACGCGATCACTTTTTCGAAAGTGGTTTCTTCCACGATGGTATCGGGATTCAGCAGGAGAATATATTCACCATTCGCTTTGCGTATGGCCTGGTTGTTCGCTTTAGAAAATCCGAAATTCTCTTTGTTCGGAATGAGATTCACTTCCGGAAATTTTTCACGCACCATCGGCACACTTCCATCCACCGAATTATTATCGACCACAAAAATCTCAGTCTCTACATTCTTCGCGGCACGGCGCACGCTGTGCAGGCATTGTTCAAGAAAATGCTCTACGTTGTAATTGACTATGACTACGGAAAGTTTCACCGCGGGGAAGAATGGACAAATTTAACGGAATGATGGTTTGCTCGTACGGAACATAATTGGTATGAAAATCCGGCATCGATCTCTTGTGTCATAGTGTCTTCGTGGCAAATTTGTTTTTTTTGCCACAAGGGCACAAGGCATGAAGGAAAAAGCGGGAGTGACATTGCGCAGGGAAAATAATTTTTCACGCTTATGGTGAACGGAAAATCTGAAATGAAATTGTGCTGCAGAAAAATTATTGCGAAGAAAAAGTCCGTTCGTAAGGAACACGGTTGGCAATGGAGCGTCCGAGTGTGATCTCGTCGGCATATTCCAGTTCATCGCCAATGGAAATTCCGCGTGCAATAGTGGAAACGGAGATGCGGAATTCTTTCAGCTTTTTATAAATGTAGAAATTGGTGGTATCGCCTTCCATGGTTGCGCCGAGCGCCATGATCACTTCGCGAACCTGGCCAGATTGCACTTTATGCACCAGCGAATCAATCTCAATATCATTCGGGCCGATTCCGTCCATAGGAGAAATGATGCCGCCGAGTACGTGATAAATTCCGTGATACTGGTTGGTGTTCTCGATGGCCATCACATCGCGGATATCTTCCACCACGCAAACTGTAGAATGATCGCGTTTTTCATTGGAGCAGATGTCGCAGGTGTCGCGGTCACTGAGATTGTGGCAGGAACGGCAATACTTAAGTTCTGCCTGTAATTTCAAAAAAGTATTCCCGAATTTTTTCATTTGCTCTTCATCCTGCCTCAGCAAATGCAGCACATAACGTAAAGCAGTTTTTCTTCCCACGCCGGGCAATTGCGCAAAAGCTTCAACGGCTTCTTCAATGAGTCTGGAAGGATAATGCATCATTTCGCGTAAAAGTAATTCCTTCCCCTGCCAGGTTTTACTGCATTAACACCCGATTTATCAAAACGGTTATCAACAAACGGCCGTTGGATTTTCTGATGGAGAATGGGAGAACTGCTGTGCCGATAGTTGTAATCTTGTAGCAGGGTACGAAAAACGAAAACTTTTTCCGGAACGTATTCGGAATTTCGTATTTCGTAACTTTTTCCCGAATTAATTCGGGATTTCATATTTCGTACTCCCTGATGCAACCAATAACTCTTTTACTATTCATTTCTGTTTACACGCTGATGCTTTTCGGCATTACGTGGATCACTTCGCGCGGTGCTAACAACGAAAGTTATTTTGTCGGCAATCGTTCCTCGAATTGGTTTCTTGTTGCGTACGGAATGATCGGCGCATCGCTTTCCGGTGTGACCTTCATGTCTGTTCCCGGCGATACCGGAAATTCTCACTTCTGGTATCTGCAGATCGTGTTCGGATATTTTGTGGGTTATTTCATCATCGCGTATGTGTTGCTGCCGATCTATTACCGGATGAAACTTACTTCCATTTATTCTTATCTCGGTGAACGGCTCGGAAAGGAAGCGCACAGGACCGGCGCATTTTTCTTTTTGCTTTCGCGCACGCTCGGGGCTGCATGCCGCATGTACATCGTGGTGCTTGTGTTACAGAAATTTGTTTTTGAGAACTGGAATATTCCATTTGCAGTCACCACCGCAATTTTCATTCTACTGATTCTCGCTTACACTTTCAAAGGCGGCGTGAAAACAATTGTGTGGACCGATTCGCTCCAAACTACTTTCATGCTGCTGTCGCTGGTGCTGAGTGTGATCCTCATTGCTTCGAAAATGAATATCGACATTCCGAAAATATTTTCACACATTTCAAAAAGTGTGAACGCATCTGTTTTCAATCTCGACTGGAAGTCGGGTTATTTTTTTCCGAAAGCATTTCTCGGCGGGATCTTCATTGCGGTGACCATGACGGGAATGGACCAGGAGATGATGCAGAAGAATATCAGTTGCCGCTCACTTCACGACGCGAAAAAAAATATGATCACGTTCAGTTTCGTGATGGTGCTTGTGAATATTATTTTTCTTTCGCTCGGGGTTTTGTTGTGGGAATACGCCGGAACGATGGACTGGAACAGCACGACGCACGTTGCCGACGCAGTGAAGAACGGAATGCTCCGAAGTGATGAACTTTATCCCCACATTGCCATTCATGCACTGGGAACAGTCTCCGGATTATTTTTCATCATCGGGCTTATTTCCGCAGCTTACCCGAGCGCAGATGGAGCGCTCACCGCATTGACGGCATCTTTCTGCATGGATTTTCTCGGATTCAGCGAAAAAAAATCTTCACGCACGGAGGAAGAAAAAATGAACACGAGAAAAAAAGTTCACCTCGCTTTTGCGGTATTGCTTTTCATTTCCATTCTCATCCTGAAAGCGGTGAGTGAACGCGCCATAATTGAGGTCATACTTTTCATTGCTTCCGTTACCTACGGCCCGCTGCTCGGATTATTTTCATTCGGAATTCTCACGAAAAGAAAAGTGAAAGGCATGGGTGTGATCATAGTTCCTGTACTTTCTGCAGCGCTTTGTTTCGTTGCGGGGCTTGCCACTAAACTTGATAAAGCAAATCATTTACTCGGAGGATATAAATTCGGGAATGAATTATTGATCATTAACGGCGCACTGGTATTCTTCGGCTTATTTCTCATTTCAGAAAAAAATAATCAGCACACATGAAACACGCACGCTCTTCTTCACTTCTTTACCTGCTCGAACGTACGTTGCGCCAGGCAAGGGGTTCTTTGCAGGGATCTTTCCGCGAAAAAAAACTCGATATCTCCGTCGATCAGTGGATCATTCTTTCGTTCATTGCAGAACATGATGCGCCCAGCCAGAGGATGATCGCGCAGGGAACGGCAAAAGATCCGGCGTCGGTGACACGTATCGTGGATATTCTCGAGAAGAAAAAATTCGCCCAACGTTCGGAAGTGAAAAGTGATAAGAGGCAGTTCAGGATCATGATCACGCCGTCCGGAAAAAAAATGATCACGCAATGCAGGATCTGTCTCGAAAAATTCAGAAAGAAAAGCGGGAAGGGAATTGTGCAGGCGGAACTCAATGACCAGGGAAAAATTCTCGACAGGATTTATTTCAATTGTGGCGGCAGATAGCTTAATTCCATTTGTTTTTCTTTGTGTCATTGTGCCCTGGTGGCGAAAAAACAGGATGCCATAAAGGCGCTAAGACTCAAAGCTGCGTTACAAAATTTCCAAATCCCGATAGGATCAAAATGAATTCAATTTCTTTTACACCGAATAGGTCGTACTTTTGCATTCACTTTTTCCAATGAGCCAAGGCGAGTCCACGCGGGTAAGCGCAGTTTATTTTTTTATTTTTTCCATCGTCATTCGTTGGTTTTACAATGCATTCGTATGGTTCCATCACGGATTTTCAGGGACACAGAAAGTAGTTCTTCATCTTCTGCTTGCTGCGGCATCGGTCATTCTCGGATGGATGGCGTTGCAACTTTTCAAAAAATCGCGCCCATCAGGAAGTAATCTCGGTTGCCTATTCATGTCTTTTCTTTACCTGAATGTGCTGGGAGGGATCGGCGCATTTTTCTTCGCGCTCGTACAATTCTTCGCTCAACAGGGAGGATCAGAAACATTATGGTTGCTCTGAAAAAAATGATGAGCTTCTTCTGGCCGCAAACTATTGTTACGGTCAAAGGAAAAATTTCCCCGCGATTGGACGTAGTATTCGAGAACGGGCAAAAAGTATTGAACGCAGGGCATGTGAATTATTCATTCGGAAATCTTCACACCGTTTTTCAGTTTGCAATGAAACAGGCGCGTGTAAAAGAGGATCCGCCACACAACATGCTCATTCTCGGATTCGGCGCCGGAAGTATTGCTTCCATTGTAAGGAATGAAATGAAAATAGATTTGAAGATCACCGGGGTAGAAGCCGATGAAGAAGTGATCCGCATAGCAGAAGAATTTTTCGGGATGAAAAATTTCCCAGGGCTTCAGCTTGTGTATGCGCGCGCGGAAGAATTCATTCAAACCGTTGCTGAAAAATTCGATCTCATTTGTGTCGATGTTTTTGTGGAAGGGATAGTTCCGGAAGAATGCAGGACAGATAAATTTCTTCTCGCTCTGAAAAGCGCTCTGAATTCGAATGGAAAAATTATTTTCAATGTAATGCCGCGCGAGAACAGGAGTGGGGGGGATGAACTGGCCGATCTGTTCGGAAAAGTTTTCCCGGCAAATAAAGTGGAAGAAATAAATCTTGGCAATTCACCGAACAGGATATTGATCGGGTTCAAAAACTGAATCAGCGTACAACAGAAAATTTCAATCGCAATTTTTTAAGTGTGCCGGATAGAGGAGCGCGGCCTTTAAGAAGATCGAAAAATTTCCATCCGGCAAATACCGCAACAAAAACAGGAAACGCATTGATGAGCAGTAAAGGGAGATCTATATTGATCATGCTCCCGGTGCGACAGAACAGGATAGCTACTGAAAGAAGCAATAACAGAGAAAATCTTGTCGGCCGTTTTTTCATTGGTAAAATAGTGATAAGCAGTAGCAGCAATGAAAAGATCACAGTCTCCTGCCAGTTTGCAAGCCCGCTGGAAATGAGCGGAACAAAAAGAAGCGGGATGATAACCATGCAGAAAAAAGTGGAAGGGCCGGGGAAGAAACTTCTTTTCTGCCACGCCAATCCGAAAGACAACCCTGCAATGAGAAAAAAGCTGACGAAAGGATCGAGGCACCAGTCAACGAGTTTACCGGAAAATCCTTCGTGAAATTCCACCACTTTGAAATGCTGTAAAGAAACATTAGCAAAAGCATTCATTTCTTCTGAAGAAGAATTCGCATTGACGGAAGAATTTGAAATGAAGTTTCCGGCAACAGTGTTCTCGTTTTTTTCATTGGAGTAGTGGCGATGCGTGGCTGCAATATCTTTTGGAATGGAAATTTTATTTTTCGGTTGAATATTATTTTTCCGATTCTTGTAAATACTGTCGCCGGCAGTAGAAATGAGTTTCGCCGCAGGTATTGCCTGGTCATTCACATAAACAAGAACCGGCCGGTCGAATTCCATTAGCTCATTCTTGATGTCCTGCGCAGAATTCATCGTCCCGGAAACACTGTTAATGCGAATCAGAACATACGCCGCATTCATATCATCAGCTTCATCGAGGGCTGCACGCGTCTGGTGAATTGCTTCCGGCCCTATCTCTGCAGGCATATCGAAAGTGACCACAATGTTGGAAGGTTGCGAAGAAACTGCATCGCCACCGCCTGAATTTTCATTCGCGTCAGTGATCTCGCATGGAAGCCCGATCGGAAGTTTTACTGTATTATCATTGGCTCCGTCGCCGATTCCTGTTCCTTTTCCCAATCCTGTTTTCACGCGCGGATCACGAGCGTATGCACTTGCATGCATGCATAACATCGCTAAAAGAAAAAGAATGGCGGCTCGGAAAATCTTCATTGGTAACACTAAAGTTACTAAAATATCTTTGAAAAATGAGTGCTGAGAAGTATGGAAAAATAAAATCCGCCGCGTTCCTATTGTATGCGATCCATTTATGCGGCTTTTATCATTCTTCTCCTTTCCGGTTTTTCATTGGCCACTGAAACCAATTCGTTTTTTTACAGGAATGATGGAAAGCTGAAAGCAGATACGACGCTGAAAATTTCCTCGTATCGTTTACATAAATGGATGAAAGTAGAGGACACGATCGTCAAAACGTTTTCAAAAAATATTCAGTATCCGCTGATGTTAAAGGAAAATGGTATACAGGGGAAATTAATTGTTTCGTTCGATGTCGATGACAGTTCGAACTTCAGCAACATCACCTGGGAAAAAGATACAGCGCAACATTACCTGAAATTGTTTTTCATGGAAATAAAGCGAGGTATAAGTTTACAATCCGGCCGTTATTTCTCAATGGGATTTAAAGCCGCGCCGGGAAAAAAAGAACACTATTTCATTCCGTTTGCATTTGCCTTCCATGCCGATTACAAATTAAAAGGAACTGAAAATTACCTGGAAATAATTACTGAACCCGAAAAACAACCCGAACCTTTTGAGGAAAATGAAATGATTCGAATGGAATAAAAGCTCCCTGTGAATTTTCGAATCATTGAATATCAAATCACATTTCTTTCAGCACAAGATCCGCCGCTTCTTCGCCGGTAAGACTTCCGAGCGCAACGCCCATTCCGCCCATGCGCACCGCGCAATACACGTGATCGGAAATTTTTTTCACAATCGGATTTTTTTTCGCGCCTATACCCATTGTTCCCGACCAGCGCAGGTCCACTTTAAAATCAATTCCGGGAAGGATCATTGTTTTTAAAACTTCATCGAGGCGATTCTGAATTTGAGCAGTGAGTGCGTGATCGGTCGTATTTTCTCCTGTGAAATCGAGATTTCTTCCTCCGCCGAAAAGTACGCGGTCATTCACATTGCGGAAATAATAATAGCCCTTGTCGTAATGAAAAGTTCCTTTTAGTTTCAGTCCGTGCACGGGATGCGTGATAAGCACCTGCGCACGCGCGGGCTCCACATCTTCTGCCGGTAAAAGTTTTTTCGCAAAACCATTCACACAAATGAGAAATCGTTTTGCGCGGATATCATATTCCTGATCGGTGTGGAGCAGAACCCCTTTCTCATCCGTCTCAAATCTTTTTATCCCGATCCCGTTGATGATCTTCACGCCCAGAGATTTTACTTTTGCAATGAGCGCTTCCATCATTCTCCCGGTGTCTATCTGTCCTTCGGCCGGAATCCGGATCAGGTGTTTTACATTTCCCAAACCAAATTCGCGGATCTTCTCGTCGGCAATAAGAAATGACTTTTCCTGAGCAGTAATTTTTTTCAGGCGCGAATTGAAATAAGTAAGATGATCCTCGCATTCTTTGTAGGTTTCATCATTCGTAAAAACTTCATAGCCGCCAAAATTCTCGAAGCGCATCGCCTCATCGCCGATATTTTCTCTAAGCCGCTGCAAACCAAGAAATCTTTTTTCTACCAATGAAAAAACGTCTTCTTCGGGCATGCGCGCAAGATCGTCAATGAGTTCACTCGGACTTCCGAAGCAGGCAAACCCGGCATTTTTTGTACTGGCTCCCGACGGAAGCGCGCCCCGTTCTGCCACAAGAATATTCAGCGAAGGATTTTTTTTCTTCAGGTACAACGCCGAATTCAATCCCACAATTCCGCTGCCGGCGATCACGATGTCGATGCTGGAATAATAACGGTCCTTTTCCCAGAAACTGAGCTGCGTTTGCATGGAATGAATTAACTTTCAGAAATAATTCACGGTAAAAGTAATGATGTAAATGAGATTCTGATGAGAAAGGTTTTTCTGTTGTTTTTCACTCTTGTTTTTGCTTTCGGAGAAAAATCATTTGCCGGAAATCATTTTGTTTTATTTCCTGACACCACAAAAAAAAGTCAGGTTATTCCCGAAAATTATAATGACCTCATAAAAAAAGCTGATGATGCATTTGCCAATTACAATTGGAATACCGCAATATATTATTACCAACAGGCGCACCAGTTAAAACCCGGTGAAAAATATCCAATGGACAAAATTGCCTATTGTGAAAAAGTTGTTGCTGACTCGACAGAAATGGCGAATGCAGCCAATAATTATCGTTCTAATTTAAATAAGGGCGATTCCTGTTTCAAGACGAAAAACTGGGAAGCGGCAAAAAAATATTACCAACAAGATGATTTTGAAGCGAACGCCGATCCTTATCCGAAAGTCATGATAAAATTCTGCAATGATAAATTGGCAGAAGTTCCGGAGACCAGTGCAAAAAATCATAAAGAAGAATATAATTACTTCATTAAGCAAGGCGATGAATGTTATACCTCTTCCGATTGGGAAAATGCACTTCGTTATTATCAACTGGCACATTCTGTTTTTCCCAATGAAAAGTATCCTAAAGATCAGATGGGAATGTGCGAAAGTAAAATGGGCTACCCCCGCACTAAACAAGATTAGCCGATGGCACCTTCCGTTCTTTCTAAAGGGCATCTCTTAACTCTCAGTTCTCCTTTCTCAGTTCTCGGTTCTAATTCTGGCACAGAAAATGCCTGTTTAAGTTGCATACCCTGTTGAAATCACTATTGGGTAAATCAGGATTTTTCAACGATATTTGAAGCGCTTAAAAACACCTCTATTTCCGCACATGAAGGGAACCGGCCCGGGTAGCGTCCTTGCACGCTTCATTATTTTTTTCTCACTGGCGATTCTGCCGGGTTTTCTTCACGCGCAGGCGCCACCGCCCGAAGCAGTGGACTGGCATTTGACTTTTGTGGGACACGTTACAGAATTTGATGAAGTAAAAGGAAAAGATGTAGCACTTGTCGGAGCCGTTGTAAATGTTTATGCGGGATCAACACTCGTCGCTTCACCAACTATTTCCTCTAATGGAAAATTCAAAGTAGATACACCACCGAACAGCGATTACATCCTGACGATCACAAAATCGGGCTATATCACAAAAAAAATTGAGATCAATACTTACAATGTTCCCCAAGTGAGAACAGAAGGCGCGTTTGGTGAGTATGATGTGGAGATTGAGCTTTTCAAAATGTATCCCGGATTGGATTATTCCTGTCTCGATCAGCCCATAGCGAGAATAGTTTATAATCCTGCACCTGATGTGGACGATTTTGATTACGATAAAGTTTATCTCGCAAAAGTGCAGGCCTGCATTGATAATCTCAAACGCCTTGCCGACGAAGCGAAGAAGAGACAGAAATTATATGATGATGCAATTGCACGAGCTGATAAAGCTTTCTCTGCAAAAGACTGGGAGGGCGCAAAAGCAACTTACAATGAAGCGCTCGGAATTATTGCTACTGAACAATATCCGAAAGACCAGATCGCGAAATGCGATGATGAATTGAACAAGCAGGGTGCTGACAAGAAAAAATATGATGATGCGATTGCAGCCGCCGATGCTTTGTTCAAGTCCGGTGATTTTACCGGAGCGAAAACAAAATACCAGGAAGCTTCGGGAATGAAACCTGCTGAGCAATACCCGAAAGACCAGATCGCGAAATGTGATGTGGAACTTGGCAAACTAGCCGATAAGAAAAAATACGATGATCTCATTTCTCAGGCCGATGCAAAATTTGCAGCGACAGATTTTACCGGCGCTAAAGGAATTTATCAACAGGCGTCGGTAATGAGGAGTACGGAACAATACCCGAAAGACCAGATCGCAAAATGTGATGCAGAAATAAATAAATCGGTCATTGACAAAAAATACAACGATGCGATCGCTGCTGCTGATGCACTTTTCAAATCTTCCGATTGGACAGGCGCCAAAACAAAATACACCGAAGCGTCAGGAATTAAACCTGCAGAGCAATATCCGAAAGACCAGATCGCATTGTGTGATGCGAACATTGCGAAAGCAGGAGCCGATAAAAAATACAATGATCTAATTGCGCAGGCCGACGCAAAATTCAAAGCGAGCGATTGGGCCGGAGCAAAAACAATTTACCAGCAGGCGAGTGATCTGAAAAATACGGAGCAGTATCCGAAAGACCAGATGAAGTTGTGCGATGCGGCATTGGCAAAAGTTGATCTCGATAAAAAATACAATGATGCGATAGCCGCTGCTGATGCATTATTTAAAACTTCGGATTGGGCCGGTGCGAAAGCAAAATATTTGGAAGCGTCGGGGCTAAAGACAGCGGAACAATATCCAAAGGATCAGATAAAACTTTGCGATGCGAATCTTGCTAAAGAGGGCCTTGATAAAAAATACAACGACCTGATCGCGCAAGCCGACACAAAATTTAAAGCGAGCGATTGGGCGGGAGCGAAAACAATTTACCAGCAGGCGAGTGCGGTGAAGAGTGATGTACAGTATCCGAAAGACCAGATTGCGATCTGCGATAAAAATATTCAGGCGGCGAAAGACAAACCTTACAACGATCTTATTGCGCAGGCCGATGACAAATTCAAAGCAAACGATTGGGCCGGAGCAAAAACTTTGTACACGCAGGCAAGCGCGATGAAGGCAACGGAACAATATCCAAAAGACCAGATAAAAATTTGTGATGCGAATCTTGCGAAAGCCGGCGTCGATAAAAAATACAACGACCTGATCGCGCAGGCGGATGAAAAATTCAAAGCGAGCGATTGGGCTGGAGCGAAAACAATTTACCAGCAGGCAAGCGCGGTGAAGAGTGATGTGCAGTATCCGAAAGACCAGATCGCAAAATGTGATGCAAATGCATTGGCCGACATTGATAAAAAATACAAAGATGCACTTGCAGCCGCTGATGGCTTATTCAAAACTTCCGATTGGGAAAACGCAAAAG